>JALVEG010000365.1 GCA_027031145.1 Saprospiraceae bacterium
TATCCTGGCATTAAATAAATAATCCAATAATAAATTTCCGGTTGGATCATCCTGCTGCTTACCACTCAGATGTAAATGTACATTCATTTTTTCTACAGCACCATAAGCAGCAACAATACGGCAAAAATTGGATTGATTGGAACCGACTGCCAAAAGCGTATCAGCTCCTTGCATTTTTGCATCATAAACAAGATAATCCAATTTCCTGGTTTTATTTCCACCAAAAGCAAATCCGGTCATATCATCCCTCATGCAAAAGATCTCCGAATTATATTTTTCTGAAATTTTTTCGAGTTTATATATAGGGGTCGGTATAATGGAATAATTAAGATGCGGGATATTTTCTAATATTTTTTTTATCATTATTCAAATTTTAATAAAAAATCATTAAAAAGAGTCAAAACATCGTTCAAAGACTCGCTAAATCTGTGATCAGCAGCGAGCAGATGCAAAGGAATTTCATTTTTCTCACAAAATCTTAATGAATTTCTAAAAGGAACAATTGTATCATTCCAACCATGCAGTACTTCAATCATTTTGATATGTGGAGTAAATTCCTGCTTTTTATACGACTCCAAATACAATGCCGGAGCAAGTAAAAAAATACCCGATGGTTTATTGGCAACTATTTCTTCAGCTACCAAAGAAATATATCCCCCCATACTCGAACCTACCAGGATATATTCATCTGTTTCTTTATTCAGAATTGCTATTAATCTCTGTGCTCTGACATCAGGATCAAAAGTATCGGTATAATCGATACTCATCGTCTCAAATCCTTTTGATTTTGCCAATTCAGACATTTTGAGGATCTTATTTCCATAAGGAGTTCCCTTTTTACCGTGTGAGAAATATATTTTCATTTTTAAAAAGTTATTCCTGCTTTGAATACAATTGAAGGATACGATTCAATTGCAACACCGATGACAAATGAATTATAAAACACGCCATAAATTCCTATAGACAATCCCGCAATGGCTTTGGATCTTGTCTTTAATATTTTTCCACTATATTCTTTATCGATAAAATAAGACCCACCTCCAAGAACATTGAAATAAAGATTTTCTTTATTATTCTGATTAAAAAGATACATCCTTATACCGGTTAATAAAATACCATATTTCAGATTTCCTCCATCATGGCGAAACCATCCACTTTCACGCAAGTATGATCCGAAAGCAAAAGAAATCTGGGATTCCAAAGCAAAATATTTATTTAGTATTAAAGTTGGATTATAAGCTAAATAAATACCAAAATCAGGCGGATCAAGTAAGGTAACAGGATAACCTACATAAATAGTATTTTTAAAATTATTTTTACTAATACCCTGACCGGAATTAGAATTGATAAAGAATAAAAATGTAACAAAAATCGTAAGAATATATCTATTTTTCATAATCCGGCACTTTATTAACAAATATATAAAATAAATACAATAAAACCAATTTTATCATTTGATAATATTATTCTTTTTATCTTAGCAAGATAATTTAAAAAATATTTTACATGAATAGTTTTGGAAGAATATTTAGGATAACAATTTTTGGAGAATCTCACGGCAAATCTATCGGTATAAACATAGATGGTTGTCCTCCCGGAATTGAATTTAGCGAAGAAGATATGCTTAATGATATTTCAAGAAGAAAAAGTGGAAGCAAAGGAACAACACCACGAAAAGAAACCGATCAACCTAATATAATTTCTGGTGTATTTAACGGAAAAACAACCGGAACTCCTATAACCATTCTTTTTGAAAACAATAACATTCGTTCAAAAGACTATTCATTTGTAAAAGATATACCACGTCCAGGCCATGCAGACTTTACCGCAGAATATAAATACAAAGGTTTTCAAGATTATAGAGGCGGAGGACATTTTAGCGGCAGGTTGACATTGGCATTGGTTGCAGCCGGAGCTTTAGCAAAAAAAATAATATCTCCAATGAATCCGCTTGCTACGATTTTGGAAGTAGGAGGATTCAAAAACATCGATGAAGGAATAGATTATGCTATAAGAAATAAAGATTCTGTTGGCGGAATTGTCGAATGCAGAGTTTCAGATATGCTTACAGGGCTTGGCGAACCGTTTTTTGACAGTTTGGAATCATACATTGCTCATCTGGCATTCTCCATTCCGGCAATCAAAGGAATAGAATTCGGTTCAGGATTTGAAAGTGCTAAAATGTTTGGCAGCGAGGTAAATGATGTATTTATTGATGAACGTGGAACAACTAAGACAAATAACAGCGGAGGAATTAACGGTGGAATATCAAACGGCAATGATTTGGTATTTAGAATAGTGGTAAAACCCACCTCAAGCATAACTAAAGGACAAAAAACTTTTAATTTTAAGACTAAGCGAATGGAGGAACTAAAGATCAAAGGAAGACACGATCTTTGTATTGCATTAAGAGTCCCTCCGGTTTTGGAAGCGATAACTGCTATTGCTATTGCAGATTTAATGATGGTAAATAAATAACAATGTTCAAAAAATACAGCTCAATAGAGAATACATTCAGAAAAGAATTCCTTGAAAAAATCAAGGAGCATGGCTATTGGGATGAAACTTATATAGTTCAGGAAAAAGTACAT
>JALVEG010000366.1 GCA_027031145.1 Saprospiraceae bacterium
AACTCCTGTAGGACCTAGGAAAATAAAAGTGCCTATCGGTTTATTTGGGTCTTTCAATCCCAATCTGTTCCTTCGGATAGCCTTAGTTATCTTATCTATTGCCTCATCCTGTCCGATGATAACCTTTCTAAGATCATCTGCCATCGATATAAGACGCTTACTTTCATTTTGGGCAACTTTGTTAACAGGAATTCCTGTCATCATTGAGATAACTTCCGAAATATTATTTTCATCAACGGGGAATCTCAAAAATTTTGATTCTTCTTCCCAATTGAGCTTTGCTTCTTCAAGTTCAAATGTCAGTTTAGATTCCTGATCCCTGAATTCAGCAGCCTTTTCGTATTTTTGATTTTTTACCGCCTCAGTCTTTTTTGCTTTGACTTCTTCAATTTGCTTTTCAAGATCTTCTATTTCTTTAGGAACGGTCAGATTGTTAAGATGAGTTCTTGCACCTGCCTCATCCATAACATCAATTGCCTTGTCCGGCAGATATCTGTCGCTGACATATCTTTGACTTTGTTTAACACATGCCTCTATTGCTTCCTCCGAATATTCTACCTGATGAAACTCTTCATATTTGCTTTTAATATTTTTTAAAATATCGATAGTTTCCTCAACTGATGGAGGATCTACCATGACTTTTTGAAATCTTCTTTCCAATGCTCCGTCTTTTTCGATGTATTGTCTGTATTCATCAAGGGTTGATGCTCCGATGCATTGAAGATCACCCCTTGCCAATGCCGGTTTGAAAATATTGGAAGCATCAAGAGAACCGGTAGCCCCGCCTGCTCCAACCATTGTATGTATCTCATCTATAAAAAGAATGATATCATCGGTATTTTCCATCTCTTTCATGATCGCTTTCATTCTTTCTTCAAACTGTCCCCTGTATTTTGTTCCTGCTACTAATGCAGCGAGATCCAGCATCAGGATCCTTTTATTAAAAAGATTTCGGGAAACTTTCTTTTGCACTATCCTTAAAGCTAATCCTTCAACTATTGCTGTCTTGCCAACACCGGGTTCACCTATTAAGACCGGATTATTTTTTTTACGTCTGCTCAATATTTGTGATACTCTTTCTATTTCTTTTTCACGTCCTATTATCGGATCCAGTTTATCGTCTTTGGCTTGTTGAGTGATATCCTTACTGTAATTTTCTAAAATAGGTGTAGCGGATTTAGGATTCTGTTTTTGACCTTTAGGATTGTATTCATCCCTGTCTGAAAATGGATTTCCCGGATCTGCAGAATCTTCTATATATTCATCAAAATCATCATCAAATTCTAAATTTTGCTTAACAAAATGAAGTTCCCTTTTGAAATTGGAATAAGTCAGACCATATTCATCAAATATTTTTTCCAATATTTCAGAAGGATATTTTATTATAGCCATCATCAGATCTTCAGTTTCTATCTGTTCATTCCTATTGAGTTTTGCTTCCAAAAAAGTGATTTTAAGGATCTTTTCTGCATTTCTGTCAATAGGGATATTTTCTATGGGGATTATTCCACTTGGAGTATTTCCGGTCTGAACTTGTTTAACCACATTTTCTTCCATTTTCTTCAGGTCGATATTCATTGCTTCCAATACTTTATTGACAAGGTTGTTCTTTTCATTCAATAATCCTATAAGCAAATGTTCAGTACCTATCTCGTAATTCCCCAGTTTAGCAGCTTCATCCCTGCTTCTGTTTATTATTCTTTTTACTTGTGCTGAAAATTTTCTATTCATCTATATTTTTTATTCTTTGTATTTAATAACAAAAATTAATCAAAGTGTGTTCAATTTATTTAATAAAAGTATTTTACAAAAGTACTAAAACTTTAATTATTTTACATTATAAATTATAATTAATTATAATATGTTTGTACATCTCTTTATAGTAACTACTCAGATAGGATGCTTTTGAAATGAAAAAAAGAGATTTTTTCAATCAAAATGATTCGACCTGAGTAGTTACTCTTTATCTATATGAATAAAATAATTATGATAAGGCTAAGATTTATCAATAAATAATAATAAATTTACAAAAAATTAGTTTATTTTTGACAAATGTGTAGTTACAAAAATTAAAACAAGACGAATATGAGATATAGTATAGATAAATCTGATAATTTTACGGTATTTACTTTGGATGAAGAGAATTTGAATTCGATTATTGCTCCGGATCTTAAATCTGAATTTATAATTTTAAGAAATGAAGGAGTTAAAAATCTTATTTTTGACTTAAAAAATGTTAAATATGTAGATTCATCCGGATTAAGTGCTATTTTGACGGCAAACAGACTATGGAAAGGTTATGGGTATTTTGTATTGACCGATATAAAACATGATCCGGTGAAAAGATTGATAGAGATCAGTCGATTGGACTCAATTTTGACAATCACACCGGAATTTAACGATGCTGTAAAATATATTGAAGATAATGTTGAAGAATTGCCTTCTGAGGAAAATTGATAATAATTAGTTGTTGTGACATTTGAATTAACGATATTGGGATGTAGTTCCGCTATTCCTGTGAAGGGAAGATTTCTTACTTCGCAGATCTTAAATATCAGAGAAGGTTTTTTTTTAATAGATTGTGGCGAAGGAACTCAATATCGTATGCTCGATTACAAAATTCCCAAAAGTAAAATTGAAAATATCTTTATCAGCCATCTTCACGGTGATCATATATACGGCTTGCCGGGGCTGATAAGTTCATACAATCTAAACAACAGGGTTAAACCTCTTAGCATTTTCGGGCCTATAGGTCTTGTTCCTTTCCTGGAAAACGCATTGGAATATTCATATAATCATTTAGGGTTTGATCTGAATATAATAACCGTTGATCACAATAAATACTCTGTAGTGTTTGAAGATGATAATGTTAAGATCAGTGCATTTCCCCTAAAGCACAGAATTCCTACTGTTGGATACAAATTTGAAGAAAAAAGCAGGTTGAAAAATATAAAACCGGAGAAAATATCGGAATATAATCTCGATTACAATCAGATCAGATCTGCAAAATACGGTAACGATGTTGTGTTGAAATCAGGAGAAATACTGAAAAACAGTGAAGTAACATTACCTCCAAAGCATTTGAGATCTTATGCTTATTGCTCGGATACTGTTTATTCTGAAAGTTATATTCAATATATAAAAAATGTGGATTTGCTTTACCATGAAAGTACATATATGTCAAATATGCAGGAAAAAGCAAAACTAAGGGGACATTCCACTACTATTGATGCTGCAAATATTGCTAAAAAAGCCAATGCCGGAAAATTGATTTTAGGTCATTATTCCTCCAGATATCATGATCTGGATCCTTTACTTCAGGAGGCAAGATCTATTTTTAAAAATACCGAATTGGGACTTGACGGACAAAATTATAATATTGAATTAATTGAAAATGAGTAATATAAAGAGTTGGATAGTTGCTTTCAGGCTTAGAACCCTTCCTTTATCTCTGTCTTGTATAGGGATGGGAGGCATCTTGGCTTATTTCAGAGGATATTTTAATTGGGAGATATTTGTTTTTTCATTTCTTACCACCATTTCCCTTCAGATATTATCCAATCTTGCCAATGATTACGGAGACACGTTATTTGGAGCAGACAATGTTCACAGGGAAGGACCTGACAGGATGGTTCAAACTGGAGCTATCACTGAGAAACAAATGAAAAGAATGATCATCCTTTTTGTTGTTTTTTCTTTTGTTTTGGGGCTTATGTTATTGTATTTCTCAAATTTGAGCAGGCTAGGATTTATAATATTTTTAGTGATCGGTATTCTGGCGATTATTGCTGCGGTTAACTATACTATCGGAATGAAAAAGCCTTATGGTTACAAGGGATTCGGTGATATTTCGGTGTATATATTTTTCGGATTGGTTGCAGTGTTGGGTTCTTATTTTTTATATGCCGGAACATTGGATTGGCAATTGCTTTTACCAGCATCCACCTGTGGTTTTTTGGCAACGGCAGTGCTTAATATCAACAATATGCGTGATATAGAATCGGATCGACTGGCAGGTAAATATTCCATTGCCCTCAGATTGGGAATCAAAAATGCTTTGATATATCATGCAATATTGCTGTTTGGAGGATTATTATTGTCAGTTATCTTTGTTGTAATGAATTACAGTTCCCCCTTTCAGTTTCTTTTTATTTTGTCCCTGCCTTTGTTTATAAAAAATTATCTGGGTGTAAAAAAATCTGCAACATCAAAACAAATGGATCCATATCTTAAGCAGTTGGCAATATCAACTTTGATATTTGTTGTGCTTTTTGGTATAGGTATAATAGTGTAAAAATGATAATCTATTTCTTTATTTTGTATTAAACTCCAATCTTTTTCCTGCTTTTAAATATTTAAATACTCCGTTTTCCAAAGCGATTTTTCCGTTTACAAGTACGGTTTCCACTTTGCCTTTGAAAGTTTTATTTTCAAGAGGTGACCACTTACATTTGTACAGGATATTATCTTTTTCCACTTTCCATACTTTATCGGGATCAAGTATAACAATATCTGCCCAATAGCCTTCTCTTATAAAACCTCTGTTTTTTATCCTGAAAGCAATAGCAGGATTATGACACATTTTTTCTACTATTTTTTCAAGACTTATCATATCTTTTTGATAAAAATCCAGCATTAGATTAAGACTGTGTTGCACAAGCGGAAGTCCTGAAGGAGCTTCTTTGTATTTTCTGTTTTTTTCTTCCAGGGTATGAGGAGCATGATCTGTCGCTATCACATCCAGTCTGTCATCCATCAATGCCTGCCAGAGCATATTTTTATCATTTTGGGATTTAATGGCAGGATTGCATTTTATTTTATTTCCCAGTTTAGGATAATAGGAATCATCAAAATAAAGATGATGAACACAAACTTCAGCTGTGATCTTTTTTTGTGCCAATGGAATGTCATTTCTGAACAATGGCATTTCCATTGCTGTAGTCAGGTGAAGTACATGAAGTCTTGTGTTGTGTTTTTTTGCCAATTCCACTGCAAAAGACGAAGAAAGAAAACATGCTTTATCAGATCTGATCTTAGGGTGATATTCAGCAGTGATATCATCACCGTATTTTTCAAAATAGTATTTATTATTGTTGATTATTGTTGTTTCATCCTCACAGTGAGTTGCTATCAGGGCAGGACTTTGAGAAAAAATATTTTCCAGTGTTTTTTTATCATCAACAAGCAAATTTCCCGTACTGGAACCCATAAATATTTTCACTCCACATACATTTTCCGTATTTGTTTTTAGTATTTCATCCAAATTATCATTGGAGGCTCCCATATAAAAGGAATAATTGATCACAGATCTGTTTTTTGCGATATTGTATTTATTCTCAAGAGCTTCCTGAGTGAATACAGGAGGATTGTTGTTTGGCATATCCATAAAAGAAGTAACTCCACCTGATAAAGCTGCTAATGATTCTGAAGCTATATCCGCTTTATATTCCTGTCCCGGCTCCCTGAAATGTACCTGATCATCTATTATCCCGGGTATAACAAATTTTCCTCCGGCATCAATTTCTTTACCGGCTTTTTTATCAATATTGTCCGCAATGAGTTCGATTCTTCCGTCTTTAATAAAGATATCTCCCTCAAATATTTTATTTTCATTGATTATTTTTCCGTTTTTTATCAATATCGTATTCATATTATTGTATTATTTTGTTAAAAATACAACATTGTTTTTATTTTTGTGAAAAAATAAAGTAAAAATGCAAAAAATCCGGGTAAGTATTATAATGGGGTCGGATTCCGACCTGAAGATAATGAAATCGTCAGTTGATATATTGAATGATTTTGGTATTGGCAATGAAGTGGCAATTATTTCAGCCCACAGAACTCCTGAAATGCTTGATTCCTATGTGAAAGGATTGAAGGACAGGGGAGTGCAGGTTGTAATTTCGGGGGCTGGAGGTGCTGCAGCTCTTCCGGGAGTTGTTGCTGCTCTGTCTCCTGTGCCTGTTGTTGGAGTGCCTATTAAATCTTCAAATTCCATTGACGGTTGGGATTCTATTTTATCTATTTTGCAGATGCCAAGTGGTATCCCTGTTGCAACTGTTGCATTGGATGGTGCAAAAAACGCAGGTTTATTGGCAATAAGAATTTTAGCATTGCAAGACAATAACATTGCTGCTAAATTGGATAAATTCATATTGGAAATGAAAGAAAAAGTAAAAGCTAAAGCTTCAAAAATAGCGGAATTGGGATTGAATCCGGCTGATTTATGATTGCAGGGTAAATAATGTCTGCACGAAAACCAAAATGATTCTACCTGAGTAGTTACTAAAATAGTTTGTTTTCGTGCAGAGCAATATTATCTGATATCTCCTTTCAAAACACAATGTATTGTCATAGGGACTTTTAGGTTTTCAATATATTCTATTTCCTTATAAGTATTTGACTCTGGATCTTTGGTATAGAATTTAACCGAATTATTTATATCTTTATAATCCAATTGTCCCAAAAGAATTTTTTTCATCAAAATAATATCTGTTGCTGTTATTTTATTATCACCATTAATATCCGCAGCAAATTTGTTAAATTCATTTAGATCCGTTTTTCCCAATAAATAGTCAATCATTAGTTTCAGGTCATTGGCATTCAAATCCGGTACGAATTTATTGCCTGCAATGAATTTAAGTTTAGGTTTAATATCACTTTCCTGATAAGGGAAAGAGAACTTGCCGTTTTCGTTGGTTTTATCAATTAAATATAATCTTCCTGCTCCTTCAAGTCCTATATTAATATTTTTAACCGGTTGATTGTCCATACTGACCAGTGTGCCTTGTACCAATGGATAATTTGAACAAGGTCCGTTTATCATTACTCTGGTCAAAACATAAGCAAAGTCAGAATTACCTGCTTCATCAATAGCGAAAATTCTGAAAAACTGAAAGCCTAAGTCCCAACATGTAAAAGTTTTTACAGAATCTTTAGGATCAGGAGAATATGAAAAAATCAAATTTTCTTTTGCTGTGCAATTGTCATATGCATCTTTTATAAAATTCTTTGCCGGAAATCTTAGACTGTCATCTCCTGAAACCAAATTTTCAGTTGTGGATAAATAACATATCGGGGTAGGTGCTTTACCGTCAACAACTTTAATGGTTTCCATACATGTTGATACATTGGCACATCCGTCAAATACTTTCCATTTTATTTTATGAATTCCTGTGGGAATATTTACTAAATTAAGATCTGCCTGTTGTCCTTCTATGGTTCCTGTTGTGTCGATTTGCCAGTCATTATCAATATCCAGTTCAAAAACCCATTTTAAAGGAGAATCCAATCCGCAATTGTTATCGTCAGCTACTTTGTGCAATGTAAAATCAGCACTGCAATTGGAATTTAATGCTTTGATAACTCTGTCTTTGCATTCGGTTATTTCCGGTGGCGTTTGATCGGTTATCATCAATACCTGAGTGTGTTTCCAAATACCGTCAGTTGACCCTGAATTCGGTTCATAAACGCACCAGTCTATCACTTTCCAGTTTCTAAGTATTTTGATACATGCATTTGGTGTAAATCTAAAAGTATCATCTTTAAAAGTAT
The DNA here is from genome assembly GCA_027031145.1 of Saprospiraceae bacterium. GTDB lineage: Bacteria > Bacteroidota > Bacteroidia > Chitinophagales > Saprospiraceae > JADJGA01. The sequence continues at coordinate 7,555 of JALVEG010000366.1, forward strand.
GAGCTACCTGATCGCAAAAACCTATATCATATTGAGGTTCGGAATATGGAATTTCATCTCCACACTGACCTGCCCAATCATAAGGCCAATGAATGTCGCCGGCAAATTCATCATTTCTTTCCATTGTTATAAATTGAACACAACTAAACTGTCCTAAAATATTGTGTCCTGTCCAAGTTCTTTTTATAATTCCGATTCTGCATTCATCAATTCCAAGAGAGTCCACTTTGGTAAAATAATTAAACTGTGGATTTAAATCTGCCGGATCTCCTGTTATTTCGAGATTGTTGTAATCCTGGCAACAACTTATTGTAATATCATCAGGACAAAATATTTCTTCCGGTGAATTTGCAAAGATATTGTTATTGATAAAAATAATAACAAATAAAATAATTGTGATAGTAATATTTTTTTTCATGTCCGGGAATTTTTTTAAACAACTTATAAATACAAGATGAAGTAAAATATCAAATAGCTTCATTTTACAAGACAATATTACAAATTTTTTTAATAAATATCAAATTCATATTGTTTTTTAGTAAAAAAAAGAGGTATTGCCAGTGACAATACCTCTATAATATTTATTAAAAAGGATTAAATTAGAATTTATCCCAAAATAATTTTGTTAACAAATCATCTCCACCAATTGCGCTTGATGCATCCGCATAATTAGTTTTGTTCAATGTTTGCTCCTTAATAGGATATGTAAACCTTGTAGGAATAGCACTATCAGGAGTTTGAGCATCAGGAGATAAGTTTAATTGAGGAGCATCCAATCTTCTCCATGAAGTATATCCTGCAAAACCTCTTACATAAAATGCAATCCAAGCCTGAGTACCAATTGAATTTTTCCAATTTGCAGCATCATAAGGATTGTTAGCAATATAGGTATCAGCTTCAGCCTGAGTACCTCCCCAATTCAAAATTGAAGTAGTAACAGCATCATTGTATAATGTAGCGGCATCACCGACATTATATCCGCGTGCAGCAGCTTCTGCCAGATAGAATTTCATTTCAACATCATCAAACAATACTGAAGGATATTCAGGTTGTAAGATGGAAGGTGCTATATGAGAGAAGTCAGAGTATGAATTACCCAATCCGTATATTCCACCTTTGTATTCTCCTCCTATTTGTGTAAAGTATTTGTCCATTCTTGGATCATTTAACCCTTTCATTATGTCAACAATGGTATTAGCGGGAACAAAGTCTTTTCTTCCACTAAGTACCAAATCTTCATAAATAGGGTTTGTATTTGGAGATTCTCCAAGATAAACCATTTGACAATTTTCAGCAGCGCTTGAGATTACTCCCGCAGCAGCAGCTTCAACAGTAGACTGAGATAATCCTGCATCAACATCAGCTAAGTATAAACCTAACTTTAATTTCAAAGAGTTAGCGAATTTTTTCCATAAGCTTACATCTCCTCCATAATATAGATCCGCACTGCCAAAACTTGAACCGCTATCATCCAATTGACCTAAATCAGCATTTACTCTACTTATAAGATCTTTGTAGATTGTTAATGCATCATCATATTTAGGACTTAATGTTTCATTGATTTTCAATGCTTCACTGTAAGGTACATTTCCGAAAATATCAACCAGTCTTTGATATGTATAAACCTGCAATAAATCAATAATTGCTAATTTATTGGTTTTAGCTTTTGTAGCATCATCTCCAATGGCAGCAACAGCATCAATATTTGATGCAGCTTGCTTCAAATTATTTAGTACTCCTCTATAATATGTACTAAAAGCATTATCAGGTATTCTTCTGTTTACAATATTGTAATTAGCTTCATCCGTATATGTAGTTTCAGTCCAATACTGAGCCCAAAGTTTCCATATGTTAATGTTAACATTCGCGCTGGCAATCTGGTCTGCTAATCTTTTTTGAGCATTGCTGAACAATGCTTCACCCGGCACCTCTGTCGGATGCTTGGGATCTGTATTGTATTCTTCAAAATCCTTTGTACAAGAACCTAAAAGAACTGCAATGATGATTAATAATATAAAATTTATTTTTTTCATAATATAAAATTTGTTTTAATTAATAGTTTAGAAATGTAACTTCAAGTTAAATCCATAAGTTTTTAATGCAGGCATAACACCTGATTGCCATCCTTGAATATTTCCTGCTCCCTGACTTGCTTCAGGATCTGCATGAGGAAGATTT
>JALVEG010000367.1 GCA_027031145.1 Saprospiraceae bacterium
AAGAAGCAATTTTTACATATAAATGCGATAATTATTACAATAAAGAAGCTGAAGGAGGAATAATATTCAATGACAAACAACTGAATATCAATTGGAAGCTAAATGCTGATGAAATAATTCTATCGGATAAGGACAAACTGCATCCAAAATTCGGTCAACACAAAAAATAATCAAGTGATGAAAGTTTTAGTTACAGGTGCAAAAGGTCAACTTGGAAGATCAATACAAAAAATAACAGATCAATATCCTGAAATGGAATTTATTTTCACTGATATTGAAGAACTGGATATTACAAACAAGGCGGAAGTAATTACTTTTTTTGATAAATACAAACCTGATTTTTGTATCAATACTGCTGCTTACACTAATGTAGATAATGCAGAAACTGAACAAGAGACCAATTATAAAGTAAATGTCACCGGACCTGAAAATCTTGCTATTGCGTGCAGGAATAACGGTACGAAATTAATTCATATTTCCAGTGACTATGTATATAACAATGATTCTGACGAAATCATGACCGAAAAACATAAAAACATTCCGAAAGGTGAATATGCCAAAAGTAAACTTGAAGGTGAAAATAGTATAAAAAACATTTTTTCTGACTTTTATATTATTCGAACATCCTGGCTTTATTCCGAATTTGGTAATAATTTTGTCAAAACCATCATCAGGTTGTGCAAAGAAAAAAAAGAATTGAATGTTGTAAATGATCAAATCGGAAGTCCAACTTATGCAACTGATCTGGCTTATGCCATTATAAAAATAATCAAAAGCAAAAAAGATTTATTTGGAATATATAATTTCAGTAATGAAGGTTTTGTTTCGTGGTATGATTTTGCCAAAAAAATTATAGAAATAAAAGGGTTGGATTGCAAAATAATCCCTATTCCAACCACTGATTATCCTACTCCGGCACCCAGACCGGAAAACAGCAGGATGTCCAAAAGAAAAATTAAAGAAATTTTCGCGATTCAAATAAACAATTGGGAAAAAAGTTTAATTCAATGTCTTGCTTTATTAAACAAAACTTAATATCATAATAAGTAACTCTGCATATTCATCAAAAAGAAGATCAATCTTAAAAAACATATCAAAATTTCCTAAATTTTTATATAGAATTTATAAAAATAACAGATTTTAAGCATAAATCTAATTTTACCAAATATTATTTTGCTTTCAATTCAATACACTCAATAATTTATAATAATTATTTGAAAAAACTTAAATAATAAAATTTTATTGCCAAACCGGCAGATTGTTATTTATATATTAAATACTATTTTAATTTATATATCATTTATATTCAAAATGTTGCTGAAAATTGAATTTTTCAACAATAAAAGCGGAAGTTAGTTATACATAAAATCTTCCATAATAATTTTTAAATAAAAAAAATATTTTATAATTTTGTTGAGATATGATATACTTATTATATCAGGATTTTAAGTTGATATTTTTAAAATTTATTTTTTAAACAAAAACTTGTGATATGAAAAAACTCTTACTTTTACTATTTACCATTGTAATGGCTACATCAGGAATGATAGCTCAAAAAATGGTACATGGTACAGTGACAGACGATTCAGGTTCTCCTCTTATCGGAGCATCCGTAGTCGTTAAAGACAATCCTAATGTTGGAACAATTACCGACATAGACGGTAAATTCCAATTAAAGGTTGATGCAAATGCAAAAGCCCTTGTAATATCCTACATAGGATTTACAACTCAGGAAGTTGAATTAGGTGCTTCCGATGAAATTAATGTTACTCTTACTTCCGGTGTCCAATTGGAAGATGTGGTTGTAACTGCTCTTGGTATAAAGAAAGACCAAAAGAAACTCGGTTATGCTGTTCAGAAAGTCGGCAGCGAAGAAATCGAGAAATCAGGAGCTGTAGATGTACTTTCTGCTCTAAATGGAAAAGCTTCAAATGTCAGAATTACCAGGACATCCGGAGCTGCCGGAGGTGCTTCTTATATTGAGATCAGGGGTGCTGCATCACTTACTCAGGACAACCAACCTTTATTTGTTGTTGATGGTATTCCTATTGACAACTCAAACGGTGGAGGTGGTTACGCTGGAGTTGCCCCAACTAACAGAGCGATGGACCTTAATCCTGAAGACATTGAAAGTATTAATGTTCTTAAAGGGGGAGCTGCTACTGCTTTGTATGGAATGAGAGCTGCAAATGGAGCAATCGTTATTACCACAAAGAAAGGTAGTGCAGCCAAAACAAAAGATTGGAATGTTAATTATTCTGCATCGTACGGAATTTCTGAAATTTCTCAAGTACCCGCATTAAATACTAAATTTGCACAAGGATACGGAGGACAATGGTATTCCGGAATATTTAGTTCATGGGGACCAAGAATGGACACATGTGCATATTCTTTAGCAGGTAAAAATGATTTTGATGTTCATGGTTCAATTGTAAGTAAAAATAGTCCTGATGCTGACGGTGGACCTGTAACACCTTTTAATCAATTTGATTTTTTCCAAAAGGGAGCGATGTTGAACAATTATATAAGTATTTCAAAAGCTTCGGATAAAGGATCTTTTTTCCTTTCTTTATCTAATAGTAAAAACAAAGGAACTATTCCTAATAATACTTATGATAAAAATTCAATCAAGTTGTCTTCAACAACAAACCTGACTGACAAACTTACATTTACTGCAAGTGCTAATTTCATTAACACAGCTGCAGATAAAATCCAACAAGGCTCTAATACATCAGGTGTTATGCTTGGACTAATGAGAACTCCTCCATCTTTTGATAATGCCGCAGGATATGAACTTCCGGATGGCAGACAAAGAAATTATAGGGGAGGTGGTGGATATGATAACCCTTACTGGACAGCAAATAAAAACCTTTTTAATGAAAATGTAAACAGGTTAATAGGATTGGTAGAAACAAAATATCAATTAACAGATAACCTGTCTATTCTTTACAGATTGGGATTGGATACATGGACAAGAAGATACAAAGACTATCTTGCTGTATATTCCAGAACACATCCTTCAGGGCTTAATAGTGTCAGTCACTCATTCAAAAGGGATTTCAACTCTGATTTGATGTTAAATTACAATAAAAAACTTACTAGTGATATTGGATTAGATGTTGTATTAGGACACAATATGACTGAAAGATATTACAATGGAGTTTCTTCAACAGCAAATGATTTGGTAATACCAAATTATTACAATTTGAATAATACTACAGACCTTGTTGCAAGTGAAGGAACTTCAAAAATCAGAAGAATGGGAGTCTTTGGCGATGTAACATTAGACTTCAGAAGTATGCTTTTCCTTGAATTGACAGGACGAAATGACTGGTCAACTACCTTACCTGAGAAAAATAATTCATTTTTCTATCCATCAGTCAATTTAGGTTTTGTATTTACTGAATTGGATGCGTTTAGTGGCATGAGTGATATTTTATCTTATGGTAAACTTAGAGCATCATATGCAGTAATCGCACATGACGCGCCTGCATACAGAACACTTACTTATTATTACAAAGCTTCTCCCGGAGACGGATGGACAGATGGAATCACTTTTCCTTTTCAGGGATCAAATGCTTTTACTTTAGGCAACACTGTAGGTAGCAATGATTTGAGGCCTGAAAAAACCACATCTTATGAATTTGGTATTGATTTAAAATTCTTCAATAACAGATTAGGATTAGATGCTGCATATTATAATAATAAAGGAGAAGATTTATTATTATCAGTTGATATTGCCAGATCAACAGGATATTCAAGCATGTTTGTTAATGCAGGAGCTATGACAAACAAAGGAATAGAATTAACATTTTATGCAAATCCTGTTAAAACAAGTTTATTCAATTGGGATTTTACTGTAAATTTTGCTAAAAACAATAATTTAGTTGATAAATTAGCAGACGGGGTAGAGAATATTTATTTAGGTGGTTTTACAAGTGCTCAAGTAAGAGCAGAAGCAGGTGAAGCATATCGAACTATCTATACTTATGATTGGACACGTGATGATAATGGAAATGTAATAATATATAGTGATGGATTCCCAAGAGGGGATTATTCTTTATATCCTGTCGGAAGTGTTGATCCTGACTTTACAATGTCTTATTTGAATAATTTCGGAATTGGTAATTTCAACTTCTCATTTTTGCTTGACTGGAAAAAAGGTGGTAAAATGTGGAATGGAACAAGGGGTGCATTGTATTATTTCGGAGCACACAAAGATACCGAAACAAGAGAAGAGGGAGATAAATTCGTTTTTGACGGTGTAAATGAAAATGGTGAAAAGAATACTATTGAGGTAGTAAAAGACCAAAATTGGTATTTAGGTGGTGAGGGATCAGGATTTACCGGACCCGGTGTTGACTTTATTGAAGATGCCGGATGGGTAAGATTAAGAGAACTCACATTAAGTTATGATTTAGGTAAAAAAATGTTAAAAAATACTAAATATGTTAACAGTTTAAGTATTTATTTTACCGGTAGAAACCTTTGGTTGAAGACTCCATTTACAGGTATTGATCCTGAAACAAACCTATTAGGTGCTTCTAATGCGCAAGGTTTGGAGTATTTTAATATGCCCGGAACTAAAGATTTTGTTTTTGGAGTAAAACTAGGATTGTAATATCTTAATTTATTAATTAAAATTTTTAAAAAATGAAAAAAATAATAAAATTAGGGATATTCACTTTGATGATAGCTTTGATAAGTTCTTGTTCAAAATGGATTGATCCCAATATCAATATTGATCCCGATGCTCCATCAGAAGTTACCATGGAGTTATTGGTTCCATCTATTGAAGCCAATCTAGCTTATGCTGTGGTTGGTGGTAATGATGTAACAAGACCACAGGCAATGTGGATGCAACAACTTACAGGAATTGCAAGGCAATCTGAAGCTCAGGGAAGATATTTATTTAGATCTAATAATGTATCTAATCTTTGGTCTACAATTTATGCAAGTGTTGGAATGGATGCTACTCAATTGATAAAACAAGCAGCAGATAAAGCATCACCTCATGTAGCTGGTGTTGCGAAAGTATTATTGGCACTTGATTTAGGAATGGCTACCGATATGTGGGGAGATATTCCTTACAGTGAAGCCTTTAATGGAAAAGACAATCTTACACCTGCGTTTGAGTCTCAAAAAGACATTTACAAAAGTATTGGAACTCTATTAGATGGTGCTATCTCTGATCTTTCCAGCAGTGCTAGTGCCGTTGATATAGGTGGAGACTTCATTTATGGTGGAGATGTTCAAGATTGGATTAATGCTGCCAATGCTTTAAAAGCAAGATATTCTATTCACTTATCAGAATTGGATGCTAATACAGCATATGCTGCTGCATTGGCTTCTGCTAATGCAGCTTTGGATGGAGGATTTTCCGATATGAAATTTGATTGGGCAACTACTGAAACAGGTGCTAATCCTTTGTATCAATTTATGCGTGACAGAGGTGATGTCGTAATGGGTAGTACTCTTATTGATATGTTAAATGAAAGTAATGATCCAAGATTACCTGCATTAGCTACGTTTGCTGATGACACTACTATTTATATCGGTTCTACAATGACTGCTTTGGATGCTACAGCTTCCAAACCCGGACCAGCAGTTGCTTCTAATGAATCTCCTACATTTTTCATGATGAAGGCAGAAGTTTATTTTATAAAAGCTGAAGCGGAAATGGGTACAGACGAAGCTGCTGCTAAAGCAGATATCAAAAATGCCATGAATGCATCAATGGAATCTTATGGAGTTGATCCGGGAACATGGGTAGATGATTATTATACAGCAAATATTGATACTAAAAGCGGTGCTGAATTGAAGAAAGAGCTTTTCAAGCAAAAATATATAGCGCTTTTCTACCAACAAGAAGTTTGGACGGATTTCAGGAGAACAAATAACATTTTAGGATTGACTGCTAATCCTAATGCAGATAAAGATTTCCCTGCAAGATATCCTTATGCTCAATCATCAATTGATTACAATCCAAATACTCCTGATTTTGGAACAATTACAAATAAATTATGGTGGGATAAATAATTTCATCAATTAAATTATATTCTGAGGCTGCTATTTTTTAGCAGCCTCTTTTTTTTACAAAATTCAACTCTGTGTTAATTTTTTTAAAATATTCAGCTTCAAAACCGATACTTCCCTTATTCAAATACATTTTTTACATAATAAAATCAGTTTTCATTATTTTATTCTGTACAAATAAAGAATAATACATATATACACTATTATTGTTTGTTATTTTTATTATTACCTTATTTTATTATGTACTGAATTCTTAGCCGGATTTAAATAATCTAATATATCATAATTACATAATCTGTTTGAACCTTAGGCTCTATTTCTTATATATTGCTTTTATTCATTATTTAAAAAATCCCGAATTTTATCAAGTAGAAAATTTCATTAATTCTTTTTTTCTTCTCATTAATTTAGATAACTTTGTCAAGCTAATATTAAAATATTGGCTTATTTGAGTATGTAAATTATTTTTTTAAACAAAAACGTATGATATGAAAAAACTCTTACTTTTACTATTTACCATTGTGATGGCTACCTCAGGAATGATAGCTCAAAAGATGGTACATGGTACAGTGACTGACGATTCAGGTTCTCCTCTCATAGGAGCATCAGTAGTCGTTAAAGACAATCCTAATGTTGGAACAATTACTGACATAGACGGTAAATTCCAATTAAAGGTTGATGCAAATGCAAAAGCCCTTGTAATATCCTACATAGGATATACAACTCAGGAAGTTGAATTAGGTGCTTCCGATGAAATTAATGTTACTCTTACTTCAGGTGTTCAACTGGAAGATGTGGTTGTAACAGCTTTGGGTGTTTCAAGAGAGAAAAAATCTCTTGGTTATGCAACTCAAGAAGTTAAAGGAGACAACCTTAACAAAGTGCCTAAAGATAATATTGTTAATACCTTATCCGGTAAAGTAGCCGGAGTTCAGGTAAAAAACAATACAAATATGGGTGGTTCTTCCAATATTGTAATCAGAGGTTTTAAATCTCTAACCGGTAACAACCAGGCTCTTTTTGTAGTTGACGGTGTTCCTGTTAATAACTCAACAGGTAATACCAGCGCACAGAGATCAGGAAGAAGCGGTTATGACTATGGAAACGCTGCATCTGATATTAATCCTGATGATATAGAATCAGTTAATATTTTGAAAGGTGCTGCTGCGACTGCTCTTTACGGATCCCGGGCTGCTAACGGTGTTGTTATGATTACAACAAAAAAAGGTTCAAAAGGAAAAGGTATCGGATTGGATTATACTGCTTCTTTTACTGTAGGTGTTATTGACAAATCAACTTTTCCAAAGTATCAAAAAGAATACGGTGCAGGTTATGGTCCTTATTATAGTAACTCTGAAATTCCTCAATTGGGACAAGCTGTCATTGGCGGAGATACGGTATGGGTGACTCCTTTTACTGAAGATGCTTCATTTGGTGCAAAATTCGATCCTAATCTGATGGTATATCAATGGGATGCATTTGATCCTTCTTCTCCTGATTTCGGAAAACCAAGACCATGGTTAGCAGGTGCAAACGGACCTATAACATTTTTCAATAACTCAAATACATTGAAAAACAGTTTTGCATTCAACGGTTCAACTGATAAATCAACTTACAGATTGTCATATACAAGATTTGATATGACAGGTATTATGCCTAATAGTAGTCTTAAAAAGAACAATGTAAACTTAACAGCATCATATGATGTAACAAGTAAGTTTACTGTTTCTGCAATGGCAAACTATATAAATACTGCCGGAAAAGGTCGTAACCATACCGGATATAGTGATAATATTCTTTCCAGCTTCAGACAATGGTTCCAAATGAATGTTGATCTGCAAAGACAAAAGGATGCATATGACAGAACTCATGAAAATGTAACATGGAACAGATTAGATGTTGATAATCCAGATCCTATTTACTGGGACAATCCATATTGGCAAAGATATGAGAATTATCAAACTGACGGCAGAAACAGATTGTTAGGTTTTGTAAAAGGAGATTGGAATATAATGGAAGGTTTGGATTTCATGGTAAGATATGCTGTTGATAGTTATACAGAACTTAGAGAAGAAAGAAAAGCTATCGGTTCAGTTGCCGGTGCTTTGGGAATCGGAAGACCGGATGTAAGATCAGGTTATGGCAGACTAAACAGAAGTTTCAATGAAAGTAACTTTGACATGATGTTGACTTTTAAAAGAGATCTGACAACTGATTTGAATCTTTATGCAATGATAGGAAGCAACATCAGAAGAACAAGCTTCCAATCAATTTATGCTTCAACAAACGGAGGTTTGATAATAAACAGATTATATGCATTATCAAACTCAAAAAGTACTTTATTACCTCCTCTTGAATCAAAAACAACAGTTGGTGTAAATGGTATTTTCGGACAAGTATCATTGGGATATAAAAACTTCCTGTATTTGGACGGTACAATGAGAAGAGATGAGTCTTCAACTCTTCCTGCTGAAGCAAGGGTATATTATTATCCTTCAGTTTCTACCAGTTTAGTATTCTCTGAATTGATGAATGCTGATTGGTTGGATAATGGTAAATTAAGATTGAACTATGCTGAAGTAGGTGCAGACGCTCCTTGGGGTGCAACTTCAGACACTTATTCAAGCAATCCTTTATTTAATGGTAATCCATTATATTCATTACCTTATACAAAACAAAATCCTGACCTTAAACCGGAGAGAACAAAATCTTTGGAATTTGGTTTGGAAATGAATATGTTTAAGAATAAATTAGGTCTTGATCTTTCATTATACAAAATGAATACAGTTGACCAGATTATGCCTGTTGATGTTTCATTTGCTACCGGTTTTGGAAGAAAATATTTCAATGCGGGAGAAATTGAAAACAAAGGTTTGGAAGTTGTATTAAGACTTATGCCGGTATCTACTCCTTCATTCAAATGGAATATTGACTTTAACTGGGCTAAAAACATCAATACTGTAGTTGCATTGTATGATGATCCTGAAACAGGAATTAAAATTGAAAACTTAACATTAGCTACTCTACAGGGAGGTGTTTCTATTAATGCAAGAATAGGAGAACCTTACGGAACTATCCAGGGAAGAGATTTTGTCTATGAAAACGGACAAAAAGTAGTACTACCTAACGGATATTATGCAAGAACATCAACTTCTGATCAGGTGATTGGCAATATCAATCCTGACTGGAATGCAGGTATCAATAATACTTTTTCATTTAATGATTTCTCATTTGGATTCTTAATTGACTGGCAACAGGGAGGTTCTGTATTTTCACTTGACCAATGGTATGGACAGGGAACAGGACTTTATGCTGAGACAGCAGGAACAAATGATCTTGGTAATCCTTTAAGGGATGATGTAATCAAAAACGATGATGGAACTTATGACCCTGCTTCAGGAGGTGTAGTTCAAGAAGGTGTAATGGAAACTGAAGATGGAACTTTTGTAACAAACACAATCAGAGCTTATGCAGGATATTATGGAGGAGCTTATGGTTGGGCAAGAAATCCAAATGCAAGATATGTATATGATGCAAGTTATATCAAACTTAGAGAATTAACTCTATCTTACAATTTGCCGGGTAAATTTTTAGGAAACGGTTTTGTAAAAGGTGCAACATTAAGTTTTGTTGGTGGAAATCTTTGGATTCTTAAGAAAAATCTTCCTCATGCAGATCCTGAAGCA
>JALVEG010000368.1 GCA_027031145.1 Saprospiraceae bacterium
ATTACACCACTTAAAGAGACATCACCAAAAAGACTTGTTCCTGCTCCTCGAACAACTTCGATTCTTGATATATTTTCTACCGGATATTCCCAAAAAGGGAAGAATTTTTCAAAACCCGGACTATTTAATCTAAAACCATCTTCTAAAAATAATAAATTTGAAGTATTTATAGGATAAACACCTCTTAAAGAAATTTCTTTATAATTAGAGGTTTGAACTGTATAAAAAGATGGTAAAAATTCTAAAGCTTGTGCTAATGTTTCCCAGCCGAATTTCTTAAGATCTTGGTTACGTATAATATTTGTAGGCCAAGGTGCATCTAAACGTGATTCTTTAAATAAAGAAGCACTATGAACATATGTTAATCCTAGAGCAATTTCTTTTTGAGCTAATTCCTTATAAGTTCGTGCATATATTGATGAACAATTTATAAAATAAAATGCTATTAATAAAATTTTAAATGCTTTATTTTTCATAGATTTATATCCTTATTGTAAATAATTCTATTTCTTTGAGAAGGAGAATATGTCTTTATAGCCTTAATAATAGTTTTAGCGAAATCTTTTTCTGAAAATGAAATTTTTTTACCTTTTATTTCTGGTATTCCTAGGAGATCTACAGCATTTAAAGGATATCTTTTTAGAAAAGCTATTAAATATGTTTGTCCTTTTGGATCTACAAATATAGGATCTGGAAGAATTAAGAAAGCAGTTTCGGTGTTTTTTTCTTTTTGTATTCTTTGAAAGGCATCAGGTAATTCATATGGATCTTGTACATTTATAGTTTCTATTTCTAAAAAATCTTTGAGATATTTTACATAATACTTCATATATTCTGAGTAAATTGTTATCCATTTTTTACTTAATGGTTTGAGTATTTTATAATGAGGTAATGGAGAAATAATTATAACTTCTTTTTTTACCCTTAAAAGAGAAGGATATAGGATTCCCGCTAAAAATGTTATTTGTTGAGGACATTCATTTTTTTTTATTTTTAAATAAGTTTCAGGTCCAATGATTAAAACCTTTTTATAAAGACATATATTTCTTTTGTTTATTTCTTTTTTATCAATATAATAAAAAAATGGTGAAATTTTTTGTAAAAAATTAATTAAATCTTTTTCGTCTTGATCTGCAATTAAAGCTATATTTTCTTTCGCAAAACAATTTGATATGCCATTAAAAGGAATGCTTAAAGTGATTAATATATTTATAAATAAAAATTTTAAAATTATTGATGTTGTTTTAAATCTTTGCATTGTATTATTTCACAAATTGTTTGTTTTATATCTATTAAGCTGAAAGGTTTTCTTAATATCCTATCAATATGTCCTTTTTCTTGTAGGTTAACGATTTTTTCAGTTAATTCTCCTGCAAATCCTGTCATTAAAATAGTTTTGTAGGATCCTATTTTCTCTTTTGCTATCTTTTCTATTAACCAATCTCCGCCTCTGTCAGGCATTACTAAATCAATTAATAATAAATTATATGAATTTGATTTTTCTTTTAATTTTTGATAGGCCTCTATAGCTGATGAGGCAGTTTCAACATCAAACCCTTCCATTTCTAAAAATTCTTTCAAGTTGTATATAATTTCTTCTTCATCATCAATAATAAGAATACTACAACATGTTCTTTTTTCGTTATCCTGTTTCGGAGTATCTTTATCTTTTTGTTGGATTATTTCTTGTTTGTTTTCTTCTGGTAACTCTATAATAAATCTTGCTCCTCCTTGGGCACTATTTTCAATAATAATTTTTCCCCCTACTTCAGTAACTAATTGATGGACAACAAATAAACCTAATCCTGTCCCCTTTCCTTTTTCTTTTGTTGTAAAAAATGGTTCAAATAATCTATTTTTTATTTCTTCTGGGATACCAGGACCTGTGTCTTCAATCATAAGGTATATTTTATCGCCTTGTTTCCAAGCTTTTATCATTATATGTCCTGAATTGCCCATAGCATCACGAGCATTTAAACAAATATTGAGAATAATTTCTTGTAGTTCGTCTTCCTTGAGGGGTACAAATAGATTTTTGTCACAATTTACATGAAATTTTATTTCTTTTGGAAAGGCTTTTTGTAAAGCTTCTAATGTATGTTCTACTACTTGGTCTATTGGTGCTATTTTTGTTTTAGCAGGAATTTCTTTTCTTGCTATTCTCAGAATTCTTTGAGATATTTCAGATCCTCTAATTGTAGCTTCTTCTGCTCTTTTTAATTTATCGAGAGCTTTTTCGGGATTATTTTTTTTAACCCATACTTGAGCTATTTTAATATGACCAGAAATTATTTGTAATAAATTATTGAATTCGTGTGCATACCCTCCAGCTAATACTCCAAGGGCACTCATTTTTTCTGTAAATGCTATTTTCTGTAACCATTCTTTTTCTTTTTCTATAGCAGAATTAATGCAATCTATTAAAAGATCTATTTCTTTTATTCCGGTCTTTTCTAGTTTTTCTCCTTTATTAAGAGATTGCATAACTTTTTTTATTGGTTTATCTAACCATCTTTTGTAAATAAAATATGTCAAAAATATTGAATTTATTATTAAAAATATTAAACTTGTTGTGTATAAAGT
>JALVEG010000369.1 GCA_027031145.1 Saprospiraceae bacterium
TATCAGTATCGATCATACTTTGTTTAGGATTAAGACGTAAAGGCAAACATTTTAATTTTTTAGCTTGTGAAAATATTTCTTTTGCTTCATTTTTTGTTAAAACTTTTTCAAACATATTAAGTTTTGTTTTTCCAGACTTAATATTTCGCTCTGTGACTATATATTGCATTATATAAAAATCAGAATCACCGTAAATAGACAAAGTTTGAGTGATATTTCTCCAGTCATTATGAACCCTAATAATTTTTTTGAAATCTTTCTCAGGAGCTAACTTAACAACAATATCACTGTTGTACATATAAAAATTTGGTCCATATTTTATAAATTGTTCGATTTCTTTCTTTTCTTTTGCAGAATATTCACATACCCTATCTTTATTATTATCACATGAAATAATAAAAAAATCAAAACAAATAAAGAGCAATATATAGATTATTTTTTTCATTTTGTTGACCAGTTAAATACAGCAATTAAAAATTTTGTTTCTTTGTTCATTTTCTCATTTTTATTAAGCTTAATCTCAATGACTATTGGGAAACCTCCTGTTGTTATTAATATTCAATCGTTTCTCCATCCCATTGGGTTTCTACAACCTTCAATCTGTTATACAAATTTACAGTATCTTCTTTACTAATTGCAATCCATCCTTTATTATTCACTTTTAATAACTTATTGTCTAAAAATAATTTTCCCTCTTTTATCATTAAACTGTTTTTAATAAAAACGGTATAATTAATACTATCTGATTGTTCATCCTGGCTACCTTTATGTATTTCCTTTTCTCCCTTTTTTATTCCACATATCTTTGCTAACCAACAAACCATACTTAAAAGCTGTTGTTTTTGCTTGTTAATATAAACATCTTCATTTCCTCCTTTTCCATTACTATAAACACTTGGATAGCCAATAGAAGCGATAATATTTTTATTATTTTTGTAAACAAATTCAAATCCCGGCAGATCAATCAATAACCTATTTGAATCCAAATCAAATGCTATATTTTCAATGTCTTTTAATGCTTTTTCCAATTTGAGTTTTTGTAAATCATTTAAAATAGTTTCTTTTACAATAAACACTTTCGTGGATTCAATATTTTCAATTAATTGAACATAGTAATCTTCTGATATTTTAGTAAAGGTTAATATTATAACATAATCACCCCATCCTTCATATAAATAAAATCTAAACCCGTGATTAATTTTTACTACCGGCAATAATTCAACGTTATTTTTAAACCGGGTTTTTACCAAAAATGAATCTATAAATCTTTTCTCCCGTTTTGAATAATGCCTTGTTGAATCAAATGTTTTTTGGCATTGAAAAAACATCATGGAACAACTAATTAGGATAATTATTATTTTCATTTTTTTATGCTAAAATATTGTAAAAATCAATATTCCCTTATCGTTCCATCCCAAAGAGTTTCTTTTATTTTCACTCTATTAAAAATATTTGCAGTATCTTTTTTGTGTAGTTTTATTTCATGCATTCCAATATATTTAACCTTTTTATTATCAAAATAATATGATATTTCTCTCCAATCTTGAAATTTTTGCACATAAAATGTATATTTTACTGTATCTCCTTCAATATGAAATATTACCTTTTTCTCATTATTTTTCATATCACCATAATGTAGCAACCGTCCGATAAACCTTAAAATTTTATCCTTCTTTTCATTTAAATACCATTTATCTTCATATCTATTATATGAATGAGCAGAAGACATACCCCTAATGGCTTTAATACTTTCGCCCTCTTTTATAAACATATCAAAAACATTATTAATATGAAAATTTGAATCCAAATCTCCTGTTTTTAATGCGATCATATCTTTCATCCCTTTTTGAAAAAAATCCTTTTGTTTATTATTCAATTTTTTTTCTACAACTTTAAAATATATTGAATTATATGGATCTTCTCTATATTTTTCTTCAAGATCTCTTTCTTGCTTATGTATCAATTGTAAAAAATATTCTCCGTCTTTTTTTCTTATTGTAAGTACATATTCCAATGGTCCACGATATTCATATTTATGAAATCTCAAAATAAAATCATCGCTACATGCAGGCAAAAGTTCAAAGTTCATTGAATAAATAGGTTCATTAATCATCCATTTATACCATTCATCTCTTTCTCTATCATTTAAAGAACTATTATCTTTTGGATTAACACAACTGAAATTTAAAAGAATAATAGTCAAATAAAATATTATTTTAATCCTTTTCGAATTGTTGCCTATCATAATGTGGATTTAATAAAAATTGTAAAAAATAGATTTTTTTGTAAACTGTAATTCATTAAGTTCATCATTATTTTTTATTTCATTATATTGAAACATCATGTCATATCCATTTTTCGCCCAAATATTTTTTGCATCATTAAATGCTTGAAGCATTATTGACGAAATATCTTGTTTGCTTTCAGCTATATTAGACAGACCACCTTCTTCCCAGTGATCTTTATTTGCATAAAGATTTACGACATATCGAGGTAATTCATTACCCATATCTACTTTTGTATATACTATAAGCAGTCCACACTCTCACAGCAGTTTTGCGCATATATAGTCCCTCTTAAAAACAACAATAGAATTGTGATTTTTATTGCTTTAATAATTGTATATTTCAATATTTAGTTTTTTTATTTAATCCCATAATTACCGACAATCCCCAACTTTACACTTTATACTTTATACTTTAGCCTTTAGCCTTTATCTCCACCTCTCCATTTTGTCACTATTTTTGTTTGCTACCACCACAAAAATACCGCCAAAATGTCTATGGGGTTGCGCTTATTGGAGTATGTCCTTTTTATCATCAACCGTCAGCTAAAGCAGACGGCAATCCACTCATTAAAAATAGACAGAAATAATTGATACTCCGGCTATAATATATTGCCACTTCTTAAATTGACATTCAATATTCAAAATATCCAAACATACACAACACCACCCAAATACTTCCCTTGAAGCACTACTTTATTTGGAAATAGCGGGTTGCTACCTCCCCCTGTCATTTTTCTGTAACGCAGTGGAAAAAAATTACAAGGGGGAGCGCAGTGCATTAGAGGGATGGCGAGGGGTTGAGCTTAATGGAGTATGTTCTTTTTATCATAATCCGTCAGCTAAAGCAGACGGCAATCCACCATAAACACCTAAGTATGTAACACTTACGACTTCTGTCAAATAAATTTGACAGTCCAAACCTTTTTAATCACCGAAGTTTCAACGTAGGTGATCCCGCTTCAAAACAACAAACACCAAACACAAAACATAAAAATCCTACTCTCATTCCCCCTCTCTCAGTCTCTTAGTCTCTTCGTCGCCCATTCGCACCTTCGCCCACTCGCCTCATCACTCATCACTCATCACTCAAGTATTCCGCTTCAAAAAACAACTTAACTTTATCCCACGATTGTTTATGCATTGATGAATGCTCTATCCAAGCCTTACAAAAGACATTGCACGAAAGCCCGAATTGCCGATATTTTGGAAATACCGGTGGAGAAGGTGAAAGATATTTTGAAAGAAGGAAGGGTAAGTGCGGGAAAGTTTCCACTCATTATTGGACACTACCCATTTTTATAAATCTTTATATTTTTCAAAAAGAATCTGTTTGTCATATCTAATTCCCTAAAACTATATTTATCAACATTAGACACCAACACAATCTGCATTGTATGTCCATCAAATTTGCATGTTGATATAAAAAAATAATGATCTATTTTTTTCCCCTTTGTATTATGAAAAACATACGCTAAAGTTCTAAATTTTTTATTAAAATTATATGTTTTTAAGTATTTGAATTCTTTCATATCAATTCTTTCCACTTCTTCTTTTATTTGTTCTTCTCCTTTGGTTAAATCATAATATAATCCCCATTCATCATCTGTTGTAATATCTCCAGACACTATGTCAATATAAATTTCACCTGTTTCATACAAATAAGATATAAAAGTACCTTTATACATTGGTGAATATACCCTGGTTTCTAAATTAAATGTATCGCAGAATTCCAGCGTATATTTGTTACGAAGTATTTTTATTCTCTGTATAGAGTCTGTACAGTCATTATTGCAACTTACAATAAATAAATACAATAAAAAAAATAACATAATTCTATGGAATAAACCTTTCATTTGTTTTTATTGAAAACAGAATTTTATGATAATCATTTAAGACAGAAAACATCTAAACCACCTCCCTCAACAATATTGGAACAGAATCTGCCATACTATTATTTTGAACAAATACCGTGATTTTCAATTTTTCTGACATTTTGCTTATTTTATCTGCATAATCCGGTTCATGACCTTCGGCAGGATTGCCTAAACCCAGAAATACCAAATCTGCTTTTTTGCTTTTCTCAACTAATAAATCAGTAAAATCCTTGTCTTCTATCAAAGAAATATCAACTTTGGCATCAACTTTGGCATCAGGCAACAATTTTATTATTCCTGTTTCCAGTTTTTGTTTTTCCTCCAATGTATTCACCGCAGACCTGATAGTGATGGCTGCCTTATTCCAATGTTTATTGAGTTTAAGCAGATAGGCAAGCAACAGCATCAGATCTCCGTTCTTTTCTCTTCCACCCCACCATAGATCTATCTGTTTGTATTTCTTTTTTGAACTATAATTTTTATTGAATCTTACCAACAGGATATTCTTATTTATTTTCGACAGATCTCTTATGACTTTAAGTTGTGAAACCTGATTTTCTTTTTCTTCAGACCATCCGAATACAATGGTATTTGTTTTCATAACTCCAAGTCCGTGTGAAGCCGATATGGTCAACATTCCTTCATTAAGGTCTTTTACAGGATTTACCTCGCAAAATGCTTCTAAATTCTTTTCATGTAATTCCTTCAACATTTGCATTTGCATTTCTTCCCTTTTTTCCGATGAAATACCAAAGTCAAATATCAGTTTGGAAACCGTAAGCACACCCCTATTCTGTCCCAAAGCAGCAGCGAGTTTTACCAATTGAAACCTTTCTTTTACATCAGATACAAAAAGCAACATAAACGGTCTCCAGTTTCTGGAAAGGAGTTTTTTCTTATTAAGCTGAAGCAATGCATATCTGGCAACATTAATCCACAATCCCGAAGTAGCATCGCCCCACTGTTGTTCCAAAGACTTTGATTTTAAATAAATAAAAATAGCCGACTCAAGTACCAATGCAAAAATACAGGCATACGGATTGATAAGATACATTACCCATATCGCGCCAAATGCTCCGATCATCGATACATACCAGGGAACTTTTACTTTTGGTCTATACGATGGTTCTTTGACCAGTTGCTCTATCGCTGCACTAAGGTTGATAGCGACATACAGAGTGAGAAACAGTACGGAAACATATTGCGCTATCGTATTAAGATTGCCCAGCATAACTGCTGCCAAAGCTATTGCACCGCTTACCCAGGTTGCAACTGCCGGTTGTCCCGCTTTGGATAATCTAGTCAGAAATTTCGGTGCCAGACCATCCAGTGCCAATGCCTGCAAAACCCTCGGTCCGGCAAGAACACTTCCGAATGCTGACGATAAAATAGCTCCCAAAACAGCAGGATAAACCAAAATACCTCCGAGAAATGCAACTTTTGTCCATGTTCCGACTCCCAGATCAGGATCTGCCAATTGATCAAATGAAAGCAAAACCGTTATTGACAATAAGACCGGAATTATCATATACAAGACAGCTCCTGTCACTACAGCACCCAATGTTCCCTTAGGAATTGATTCCCCGGGATTTTTAAGATCACCACTCATGCCTATCCCTGCGGTAAAACCTGTAACTGCAGGAAAAAACACAGCAAAGACATACCAAAAACCCTGAGGTGCTGTCCTGTAAGTAGGCGTCCATTCAGGTGCTCTCAAAGGATGTGAAAATACGCCTATTGCTAGTGCCAAAATCGAAAGTATTACAAATATAAGAATAGGAATTTGTGCTTTAAGAACTAGTTTTGCACTTTTACCTGACAATAAAGTTACTAAAACAATGACCACAACCGCCACTATCTGAACTATATGAGCCGGAGGTGCACCCCATGACTGAGGCCAGAACATCAGTAATGCTTCAGCCAAACCAAAACTATAAAAAGTAATGCTAAGTGTACGACACAAATATAAAGGAATACCGATAGCTCCTCCCGGTTCCAGACCAAGGCTTCTTGACACCAGATAATATTCACCTCCAATACCTACTTTTATATTTGTCGCAATAGCCGAAGCACTCAATCCCGTGATAAAAGTGATGGAACTTGCCATTATCACGATCAAGATAGTCATTGGAACTCCCATATTACCAACTACCCATCCAAAGCGCAAATACATGATCAATCCGAGTATCGTTAATAAACTGGGTAGATAAACACCGAGAAAAGTTCCGAATTTATGTTGCTGTACAGTTTTATTCTTTGACATAATTTATTATTTTTTCAAATTATGAGAAGATGGTTATAACCTCGAAAGCATAATTAGCAATGCAATGATAAAAAGGATTATCTTCACAACAATTTTCCACTGGAAACTTACTTTTTTTGCTTTAACTCTTCTTTGAACTTCGGCTAATATCAAAAACTTACTCTTTTTATCAAGATCATTTTTTTCCAGTATCTGATGAAGTTGACCCGGTCTTAGTTTTTCATAAGAAAGACGGACGATATTGTTGATTATTTCACTATATCGATTAAGCAAATTTTCATAATCTTCTTTATTATACACCGGAATATTTTTTTGCTTGGCGATTAGTTTAGCTGCTATAACTGTTTCTTGTTTGTGTTTTTCAGGGTGGTGAATGATATTAAACAAATCTATACTGCTTTTATTCTCCAGCTTCAATTTCAGATATCTAAGCATTGCTAATTTATCCAAAGATGGTTTTTGTTTTTGTGAAGAATCCTTTATTTTAATATAATGTTTGTTTCTTTTGACATGAGGGAAGCCCTGATACTCATTTTTCTTGTTTGCAGTTTTTTTAAAGTTTTTTTCAATATTTGAGTCTATTTTGGAACTTCCTATTAATCCCGCTTTAAGTAAATGTCTTTTTTGCTTATTGCTTATAAAACCGATGCCGGAAAGTACTACTTCACCACTGACATCATAAAATCTTTCATCTCCCAAATAAAAAATATCGGTCAGAGTCCTGTTTAATCCTTTTATCAAGTTCTTTTTGTCAATTTTCTTGTTTTCAAAACGATCCAATTTGAATTGGGTTTCGGTATTTTTGGACAAAACCGTTATTTTGAAATGCCTGTCATCTTTTTGTATATTAAAATCGTCAAAACTCAATAATCCGTCAGTTAGAACAAATGCTTTTTCAATAATATCGCCATAATCCCACATACTTTTGAAAAAGCCGGGAATTTGCACTACTTTATTTTCGGCAATGATATCATTAAATCTATTCATTTTTATTTATTTTCAAATGCATGATCAGGTATTTCACCGGTAAGTGTTTTAAAAAACTCATAAATATTATCTATATCCTCTTGTTTCATTTGAATATTGGTCTCAGCCATTCCCATTATTTTTATTGCTTCCTTCAAGTCGCTAACGCTACCATCGTGAAAATAAGGATATGTTTTTACGATATTTCTCAATTGTGGTACTTTGAATACAAACTTATCACCAGGATCTTTTGTAAATCCATATCTGCCTTTATCAATATACGAACTATTGGTATAATCCCAATAATATCCGTACAAAGCAAATTTTTGCGCCATTTGTCCACCGATTATTGAAGTACTGTGACAAGGAATGCAGCCATTGTCAACAAAAGCTTTCACTCCTAATTTTGCTTTATTGGAAATCGCTTTTAAATCACCTTTGAGATATTCATCAAATGGAGCAGGAGTTACTAAAGTTCTTTCAAAAGCTCCAATTGCACGTTTAAATGTAGTAACACTAATAGCGGTATCAGCTTTCGGAAAAACTTCTGCAAATGTTTTTCTGTAATACTCATCCTCTTCCAATCTTTTTAATAACGTCACCGTATCCGGCATATCCATTTCAAAATTTCCAAATACAGGACCTACGCATTGATCTTCAACAGTGCGGGCATGAGCATCCCAAAATTGTGCATATTGCAAAAAGGCATTCAAGACCGTCGGGGTATTTCTTGTCCCGAATTGTTTTTTATCTCCGGGAGAAATAGGTAAATTATCAACTCCGTATTTATTCATATCATGACAAGAGGCACAATTGATAGTTTGATCTCCCGAGAGTCTTTTATCATAAAACAATCTCTTTCCCAATTCCACCATTTTTCTTCTTTCGGGGTTCAATTTTTCAATGTCGAACTTGCTCAAAGGAGTAAAATAACCTTTTGCCAATTGCAAAATATTTTGTTCGGTTTTTTCATCGATTTTCACATCATCTTTTGTTGCTTTTGGCTTGCAGGAAAAAAGCAATAAAACAAAAAAGATAAAATATATTTTATTCATTTCTGCCGGTTAATTTTTTTGTAACTACTCAGGTAGGTGCTTTTGAGATGAAAAAATTCTATTTTTTTGTCAGAAGAAGCTTATTTTTTGAAGGCGTAGTGGAGCTACGTCGAAAAAAATAGCTGAAATATGGCAAAAAAAGAGTTTTTTTCAATCAAAATGACTCTACCTGAGTAGTTACATTTTTTTAAAAAAACTAAAATAACACTTAACTTTACAAATGTAATAAATAAAAATATAATTTGCATTTTAAATTCTATTTTTTATCTTTGCGGCACAATTTGGGGCTATAGCTCAGTTGGCTAGAGTGCTTGACTGGCAGTCAAGAGGTCACGGGTTCGAATCCCGTTAGCTCCACTTACTTCAATAAATTAATGCTTTACATTTCTATTCTCTCTTACAGGACTATCATTCCACTGTACAGTGGAATGACTGTTAATTTCTAAACGCAGGTACTGACGAAAACGAGATTGCCACGCTATCGCTCGCAAATTCATAGCTTTTTTATCCGCTAATGGTATTTTAGGGGAATTAATAAAAGTGTTGAAGTTATTTGAAACAGGATTCTGCAAGCGACTTGTCCGGCTACTGACGGAAGTGTTGCAGTCTTTTCTTGCTTACGAAAAATAGCGGGTTGCCACCTCCCCCTGTCATTTTTCTGTAACACAGTGAAAGAAAAATTACAAGGGGGAGCGCAGTGCATTAGCGGGTTGGCAGAGGTTTACCCCGTGAAATTCATTTATGAATATTTCACTCGGGGGGGTAGCTGTGCCAAAAAGAAATGATAATTCCACCCCCTTTGTCCCCCGCCCCCAAGTGAAACTCTTCGTTTGTTTCACGGGGCAGGCCTTGTGAAATAAATTTCCAATTTAGGCTTTGCCTATTCCACGGGGTAGGCAGCGGGGGATTAATTCCCGCTTCAAAAACAACTCCAAGTATATATTTAAACATTCAAGTTATTCCAAACTTCCAAACATCAAAACAAAAAAACACCACCACAAAGCCTTCCCTTGAAACACCCTCCTGACAAAAGTTTACCCTGTAAAGAAATTGTACAGGGATTTCTGACCTCTTTGCGAACCGCCAGCAAAAACTTCCAAAACACCAAACAATGTCTTCTGTCAAATAAATTTGACAGTCCAAGCCACCACGCTGTACGAAAAATAAAGACAGAACACAAAAATCGCCCACTCGCCTTGTCGCTCTTTCGCCCACTCGCCCACTCGCCCTATCTCCATCTCTCCTTCTCTCCGTCTCTCACCTCTCACCT
>JALVEG010000370.1 GCA_027031145.1 Saprospiraceae bacterium
TACAGCTTCTTCGGTCAGTTTGTCTGTTTTGAGATAATCTTTCAATGTTTTAAACATTGGTTCTGTCATCATTTTCAAACCGGATAATCTTTCTTCCAAAGGCTTTATATCTTCTATTTTTTTTGCCAGCTCTTTTTCGGCTCTTTGATACAAACCAAACATAAAAGTATCTTTCGGTTCAATATCTTTTAGTTCTTTGTCTTTCCATTTATCTCTGTATTTTGAAACGATTCTTGTCAATTCCAATTGTTCATTTGTTACCATTTTTCCATCTTTGGAACCGAGGAAGTTCCAACCGTGAACATCATCAACATATCCGTTGTGGTCATCATCGATACCATTTCCGGCAATTTCATTGGTATTGGTCCAGATAACGTCTTTAAGATCTTCATGATTGATATCCATACCCGCATCAACAACAGCAACAATTACGGTTTGTGCCGGCAGGTCTTTCAATACGGTTTTATAAGCTTTTTCTACGCTCATTCCGGGTTGATAACTTTCAAAAGGATCTGTCAGTTGCCAGTTTTGCAGATCTTTGTCATTAAACAAGCTTGTAAATTGTTGTGGGATCATTGAATATTCCACTTTCTTTGTTACTTGCGTGGTTTCTTGTTTTTTTGTAGCTACTTTTGTCGTACTACAACTTGCTAAAGCAAATATTGCTATAAGAGAAATACTTAAAATTCTTAATGTTTTCATGTGTTTATATTTATTAATTATTTGTGTTTTATTTTTTGTCTTGATTTTTGCTATTTTATGCAAAAATCACGCCAAAGTAATATATCAATGTAGCCATATTTTACTTTGCAACTTATAAGCTACCATAATATCATCTCTACGGGGTTATTATGAATTTAAAAACTTACCAAAGATACCTGAAAAACAGGGAATTAATTAAAAGTTTTATTAAAAATGTATTTTTCGGCATTTTTCAATTTTTCAATACTTCCGCAATCGAACCAATAATCATCATCATGGATATATGCTAATATGTTTCTTTCTTTACAAATATTAAGATAAAAATCTATTAAAGATTTTTTTTCGACAGGACCGATTTCATCCAAAACATCACGATTAATCAGGCTGATACCGCTAAAAGCAAGTTCTTTATATTTCTTTTTATCATCACATAATTTAATCTCTTCTGTTTTTTTATTTTTCCATCCGGTCATAATATTTTTTTCATCGAATAAAAGATATCTGGAAGTTGTTCTATCTCTGACAGCAAGAGTGATATCAGCTTTATTTTTACAATGATAACGGTACAATTTGTCAATATCAATATCAGATATAATATCGACATTATATAGCAATAGTTGATCATTTTTTATCAGATTTCTTACTTTGGCAACTCCTCCGGCTGTATCCAAAAGCTCTTTTTCATAAGAAATATAAATATCCAGTCCGAAAAAATCATTTTTTTTCAGATAATCTTCGATTTTATCCGCGAAATGATGGGTATTGATTATAAAACTATCTATACCTTGTGATGCAAGAAATTTAAGATTGTATTCAAGCAATGTGGTATTTCCAATAGGAGCTAACGCTTTGGGCAGATCATTCGTAAGCGGGTGAAGCCTGGTTCCCAATCCGGCGGAAAAAATCATTGCTTGCATCAAAAAAAGTTTACTTGGTTAATATTTCTCCTTACTTCATTTCCTGTTCTCTGTGTCTTAAAACAACTTTGACGTTGTATTTATTTTTCAGATAATTGGCAAAATACTCGGCCATATAAACAGAGCGGTGCTGTCCTCCGGTACAACCGAAATTGATCATAAGATTGCTGAAATCACGATTGAGATAATTTTCGACGGAAATATCAATTATCCCCTTTACATTTCGTATAAAATCATGAACCGTTTCTTCTTTGTTTAAAAATTCTATTACTTTAAGGTCTTTTCCTGTCAGATTTTTGTATTGTTCAAATCTTCCCGGATTGTTCAATGCTCTACAATCGAAAACAAATCCGCCTCCGTGCCCGGTTTCATCCACGGGAATTCCTCTTTTGTATGAAAAACTATTTACTGAAATTGTCAACTTTTTTCTTTCTTTACCGATTTCCAACAGCTTTTCGGAATTTACCATTTTATTTAAAACAGACATTAAAGTCGGCAACTTAACAGGCAATTCCACTTTGTCCAGTATTTCTTTCATATTTTGCAAAGCATAAGGAATACTGGCAAGAAAATGAGCTTTTTTCTCGTAAAAACCCCTGAAACCATAAGCTCCCATAGCCTGCATTATCCTGATCATCACATATCCGTAATAATAGGTTTTGAATTTTTGTTTATCAACAGTTATGTAATTCTCCAAAACAGATATATAGTAATCAAGCAATTCAGCTCTAACATCATTTGGAATTGAAGCTTTGGCATCATAGAGCAGGGATGCGACATCATATTGCAACGCACCCTTTCTTCCTCCCTGATAATCTATAAAATATATCTGCTCGTCTTTGAGCATTATATTTCTTGACTGAAAATCGCGATAAAGGAAATAATTTCTGTCTGCTGTCAATAAATAATCGGTAAAACTTTGAAAATCATCTTCCAGTGCCTGCTCGTCAAATTCTATTTGTCCCAATTTCAGAAAATAGTACTTAAAATAATTCAAATCCCACATCATTGATTGTTTATCGAATTCCGATCTTGGATAGCAGTAAACATAAGGTAATCCTTTTGATGCTTTGATCTGTATCTCGGGTAGTTTGTCAAGAACTTTTTTATATATACTTTTCAGTTTTGCAGGAAATGCGTTTGTTTTCCTTTTAGCTGTCAAAAAAGAGAAAAGAGTTGTATCTCCCAAATCTTCAAGAAGATAAACATCATTTTCCAGATCTACATCGTATAGTTCAGGAACATTTATTCCAGTCTTTAGAAAGTGTTTTGTGAATTCAATAAATGCAATATTCTCTTTCCGGTCTGTATTTTCAACACCTATAGCAACATTATTTTGGGATTTTATGCGGTAATATTTACGGCTGGATCCGGATAATGGCAAAGGTGTTATTTTATAAGGATTTTCTCCCGACCATTTTATATATAAACTAATTAGCGATTCATTCATTTGAATATAACTATTTTTTTATTGGTTATATTACCAATTTATAGGAAATTAAACAACAGGTAATTACTCCGGTAGAATCATTTTGATAGGAAAAAAACACTTTTTTATTTCAAAAGTATTCTACTTGAATATTTATAGATTTCGCGTAACTACTCAGGTAGAGTCATTTTAATTGAAAAAAACTCTTTTTTTGTCATATTTCAGCTATTTTTTTCGATGTAGCTCCACTACGACTTCAAAAAATGAGCTTCATCTGACAAAAAAATCGAAATTTTTCATTTTAAAAGCACCTACCTGAGTAGTTACGATTTCGCAAATATAACATTTTATTGATTATTTTGTATCTGCTCCTGTAAAATCATTTTTTCATCTCAAAAGCACCCTGTTTGAGTAGATACATTATTTTTAGTTTTTTTATATTGATTAAGTTTGTACTCCTGTATAAGAATAGAAGGGGTTAAATTAAGAGCAACTGATAATCTCCTTATCATATTTACGGTTAATTTTCGTTTTTTATTTAATACTTCTGATACAATTCCTTTTGATCCGACAATCCCGACAAGATCCTTCTGTTTAAGATTTAGTTCTTCCATTCTAATCTTAATGGCTGTTATTGGATCCGGTGCTTCTATTTTGTAATGCTCTTCTTCATAATTTTCTATTAATAAAGCTAAGATTTCGGCTTCTTTACCTTGCTTAGAATCCGGTGGAGCATCAAATATTTCTTCCATTCTTTTTAAAGCCCGGTTATATTGTTGTTCTGTTTTTATTAATTCCATATTTAAATATTATTTGCATCAATTTTGTTATATTCTTTGTGTGAACCCAAAAACCTGATAAAAAGCCATTGTTTTTCATAATTTATCTTTACTACAAGTCGAAAATCATTTCCTTTAATATTAAAAACAACTCTTGAATTTTTAAGAATACTTACCGTAGAATAAAATTGTTTGATATTACTTGGTTTTTCCCATTCTGCATTTTTAACTGTTTGATACCATGTTTGTAAATAATCTTTTGTTTCTGGATATTTTATCCAAAATTCTTTAATTGTCCTTTTTGCAATAATTCGTTTCACATATCAAAGATAACAAATGTTTTCATATTGAGAACATTTGATGCGAAAAAATAGTTCCAAAATAAGCAAATATCTATAAATTCAATTTATTGCAAACAGCATTTAATAATCATTCAAATCTATTTTTTTAAAAGTTTCTGTATATTGGTATGGCAATAAATTATAAATATCATGTATAGGTGGCAATTCGAAATCAAATTTCAAATATTTATGTTTTAATATAAATATTTGTTTTTGTAATTCTTCTTCATAAGAACAATTAAAAGTTATTTTTCTGTTTTTATTAAAGTAACCAATAAATTTCAGATTATTTTTGTTAATTGGATTTAAAATATAATATTGGTTGTTTTTATATTTTAATAATACAGGTGTTCCATATTTATTATCAAATTGTTCTGAAAGCCTGTCAATTTTAACAAAATTAGTCGGGGACATATTTCCTTTGTAAACTTCATCAAGTAATATTTTTGTGATATTTAGAGAATCAGTTACAAATATTTTGTACATCATTAAAATAATATCATCAGATTTAATAATTGAATCATTTTCCATTTCAATTCCGATTTCCTTAAAATTTTTGTATCCTTTTGTCTGAATTAATTTAATATAATCGTTAAAAATATTAGAGTCATTTAATTTATTAATGTAATTTTTTTGTTTTAAAATTTCAAATAGATTATTTTCTAACAGATTATATTTTTCTTTTAAGCCCCAATTGGTATTTGAAAAATAATTATTATGTAACATCGAGTAAG
Organism: Saprospiraceae bacterium; assembly: GCA_027031145.1. GTDB lineage: Bacteria > Bacteroidota > Bacteroidia > Chitinophagales > Saprospiraceae > JADJGA01. The sequence goes on from JALVEG010000370.1 coordinate 4,903, forward strand.
AATTCACCAGAGATGTCCATTTTTGCTTTTTAGCTTTCAACTGATTTAGTGGTATTTGATCGAAGAAGTTGAGTTTGATTCCCAATCTAATCAGTATTTTACTATAATCGAAGGCAAGTTTATAATTTTCACTATAAATTGAACATAATATGACATTTAAGATATCTTTTGGAAATGGGATTTGAGAAAATTTGAATGCTTCTAAATATTTAAGAATAGCCTTTTTATATTCAAAATTACAAATTAACAACTCTCCCTTATTCACTAACTTATTATAATTAAATAATGAATCAATATTCTTGTTAGGATCAATATCTTCATATTTTAAAAGATCCGGTACGGGATAAAAGTCAATATTTGAAACATCAATTTTTTTATAGGTTCTTTTGAAATTACCAGACTTATACAATTTATGTAGAGGAACTGAATGAAAAATAAATTTGGAAATAGGATTTCTTAATTTAAAAATACTTTTTCTTAGAGATTCTTTCAAAGTAGGAGCCCAAATTTGATGCCTGTTAAAATCAAAAAAGTTATAATTTGAAAATTCAAAATTATATTTGTTGCAAAAAATTTCATTATTCAATTTATAGAAACTATTCTGTCCATAAAATTTATTTGGTCTGTAATAATCCTCTAACCATTTTATAGCATTTTCTGGTTTTAGCTTTAGATTTTTAATTTCTTTCTTTAAAAATTCAGCAACATAAGCAGATTCCTTAAACTTGGTCTGAAATAGATGACTTAAAATAACACTATGATATTCAGATTTCAAAATTGTATCATTGTAGATATATAAACCGATTAAATCATGATTTGGGTATCCGTATTCATCAAATATTTGAACTAATCTATTACTGATGGAATCTTCAGATATAGGATTATATGGTCTTTTTGTTCTTCCACAATAATTTTTTTGATCTTCTTGTGTTAGTTCAACAAGTTCCTGCTTAAGATCAAGATTAATTTTATTAAAATATTGATTTCTTAAATCGTTGTATTTTTCTGTGAAATCTTTCCAGCCGGACTTATATTTTTTTAATCGATTCAAGGGAGTTTGATCAAAAAATTTTAATTCAACTCCTAATTTTACCAATTTTTCTGAAAATTGTAAAGCTTTATCATATTGATTTTCATAAACATTCAAAATGATATAATTGTAAATATCCTCAGGGAACGGAGATTTCACTAACAAAAATGCATCTTCAAAGGTTTTAATTGCATTTTCATATTTCCCATTACATATTAGTAATTCGGCTTCGTTTATTAATTTATAGTAAGATTCAGAGTTTTTATTGACAGTTACAAGATTGTCATTCTGTTTTTTAGAATAATTATTTTTCTGATCAGAATAGTATGGATTCAGAAGCATAAAAAATATAACTATAGCTTTATACATATTCAATAATTGTTTTATTTAACTTTGAAAATTTGTTTTAATTTTCTAATCAAAGAACAAGTGATCAAGGTTGGACGAATTCAAGTCTAATACAACAAAATAAGTCTAAAACCCTTTTATTTTCTTGCTATAATTCATTAAGAAACTCACTATCAATACTACCAAAATATTGAATCCATTTATAAATCTCCTGATGTGAACTATGTCTAATATCCAGAATCTTAATAATCATCGAGATTTATTTTAATAAATTTATATTCAGTATCCATACTATTGTCTATTTCCAAACCCCACACAGGAATAATATATTTCATTGTGTTATCAATAACCCTGTTTTCTTTTTTTAACCTTACTGTACCGTTTGAATATTTAAAAATATCATTGTTTTTGAGATGATAAATGTTTTTTTTCATTGTTTCCCGATATGTCTCTGCAAAAGGGAATAAGATTTTTCTATGTTTATCAAATAGCAGGACTTTACCTTTCCATAATGTTGTATCCAATTCATAATATTCTCCTTTGACAATTCGTATATTAGATCCGTAATATTCAATCGGAGAATATTTAATATCTTCCAGTTTAAAATAGTTGTTTGGTTTTATTTTTCCAAAATAGACCTGATCCTTCAAAAATCCGGATAAATCAAAATTTCCGTCATTATAATAAGCTCTGATTATAGAAATTAGAGAATTATCTGTAATGAATGTATCTTTATTCATTTCAATTCCGGTTGTTGCATAATACGGGTATCCGTATTTGAGCAAAATATCCTTCATCTCAACATAGATAGAATCTTTAATTTTTTGTTTTTTCTTATTATCCATTTCAAAATTATATTCAATTTTGAAAAAATCTTTGTTCAACTTTTTTATTTGATTTCTTAATTTGAAATCAATTTTATTTTTATATATTTCTCTACTTATATCGTATCTTGTCAGAAAATTTTTCCAAATCCAGGGATTATTTCTTAATTTTTTAAAAACAGTTTTGTTGAAAAACTCTAAATCAATACCTGTTTCTACTAATTTCATACATAAATCAACGGCTTTGTCATATTTGCCCAGCTCAATAAGACACAAAGCGGCATTATACAGATCATTCGGAAATGGATATCCAGAATATTGAAATGCTTTACTATAATAACCGGAAGCCTGATCTATTTTATTTTCACAAAGGAACAATTCCGCTTTATTTATAAAAGTAAAATATCCGGTAATGGAATCCATTTTGGATTTTGAAGGGTATTTAATATTCACATCCAAATTCTTTCCTCTAATAAATTTCCTATAGTCATAACGTTTATCAACATTTGAATTTCGGAAAAAACCTGTTATCTTTAATCTGAATTTTGATTTATCTTTATTTATAAATTTTTTAACTTCATCCTGATAAGAAAACATCATTACTTTTTGTCTGTTGAAATTATATTTCTTGATTTTTTCATAATTTTTAAATTCATCTAAAAAATAATAATTTCCTTTATTATCCTTATGTAATTTTGCCGTTCCATAAAATGATTCCGGTTGATATTTAAAATCTTCATTTGTAACAAATCTAACAGGACTTATTTTACCTTTATACAATTCTTTTAATAAAACAGGAGAAAGAATATAGTTGTTTTCCTGATAATAATGTCGCAATAATAAATCAACATGATCTGTAATTAAAGTATCATTATAAGTTTCAATACCTGTCAAATAAGCTGTGGGATATCCATAATTTTTAATTATATCTGTTAAAATATTAAAAATAGAATCTTCGGGAGTTCTAAGTGATTTATCAATATTACAATAATTATGCTGATCCTTCTCAACCAATGATTCTATTTCCCTTCTTAACTTCCAATTAACGCTTTCTTCAAAATTCTTCCTTATTCCATTATAATCTGAAATGAATTTATTCCACAAATCCGTATTTTGCTTTAATAAATTATATGGTATTTGATTAAAGAACCTTTTTTCAACACCCAAAGCAACTAACTTTTTGCAATAATTTATCGCCAATTTATATTTATCTGAATAAATAGCAGATAACGAAGCATTATAAAGATCTTCCGGAAAAGGCAATGAAAACATAAAAGCTTTTTTATAAAAATCATTGGCTTCTATGTAATTTGAATCACAAATACTCAATTCCGCCTGATTAATAAAAAAATGGTAATACTCTACTGAATCTTTCCGGTTATTTATCTCATTTGGTTGAGCTAATAAGTTGTAAGTAACAAAAAATAAAAAGATTAAATTTTTAAGCATGAATGTTATTTTGATTGTTGATTGAAAAAAATTGCACAGAAATTTATAGTTTTTTTCACTTCAAAAGCACCCTATCTGAGTAGTTGCCATTATTCAAAGAATCTCCTGAATTTATATAACCTGTAAATTTAGGTAAAATTTCTGCACCATCATTTTTAATGAAAATCGTAATTTCTTGCTTTAATTCATTAAGAAACTCACTATCAATACTACCAAAATATTGAATCCATTTATAAATCTCCCGATGTGAACTTAGTCTAATATTCGGTATCTTAATAATCATCGAGATTAATTTTTTCAAAGGCTTTTCCAACAAGTTGATATGGGAAATTATTATATTGGACAAGGCCGTAATTAATAAAAATGAATTTGGAATTTGGATTTTTAACTTTAAATATAATTTTTTTTATTGCATCTTCAACGGGAAATAAAAATATATCTTTCCTATTTTTATTAAATTTTGCTATTCTGGTACTATCCATATTTATTTTAAAAAAATACAAATCATCTTTGTATAAAGGTTTAATAATTAAGAATTTACCATAATGGTGATATGGTTCAAATCTAAATTCATCCCACTTCATAAAGTTAGCGGGTAATAACTTTCCTTTATAAACTTCTTTTAATAAAATACTTGCCAAATCGTCCAAATCTTTATAATTTTCCTGATAATAATGTTGGATAATTGTATTAATATCCTGTCCAACTAAAACCGTATCATTATCAATATTGACACCTATTAAATTATAATTCGGATAACCATATTCAGTTAATATATCATATACTCTATCAAAAACAGTATCTTGCATCAAAATATTGGGAATTGCTCCTGAAACAGGATCTTTATTACAAAAGTTTTTTTGATCTGATGCCAATAAATTGTGAATTTCTTTTTTGAGTTCAAAATTTGTTTTTTGTAAATACTTTTTATGATATTTATCAAATTTTTGAATAAAATTATTCCACGATAGTGAATCCGTTTTCATTTTATCAAAAAGTTTCTGATTAAAAAATTCTTGATTTACACCATATTCAATTAATCGGTTGCATAATTTAAAAGCATCTTCATATTTATTTAAATCAATATTTAAAACAATAGAATTAAAAACATCTGAAGGAAA
>JALVEG010000371.1 GCA_027031145.1 Saprospiraceae bacterium
AATTAATAAATTGGCTTCTGAGTAAAGACTATAGTCTTAATTCCAACCTTAGGTATAAGCTTTATGGTTTTTTTACTGAGTTGGGTTTTGGTATTGGAGGAAGTGATATTAAAACAGAATGGGACTATTATTTTACTGATTATAAAGAAATAGATACCAAACAAAATTTTACGGATATTTACGAAAGAATTTTGACGTATGATGTTTCATTTAGACTGGGATATGCCTATACATACAAGGATTTAATATCTCTTGGAGTGTATTGGGAAAGGATAAAGTACTTTGGTAAAGAAAGACAAACAATCAGTAGGGAAGGGAGTTATCGACCTGTGGATGTATTTGCTCCTGATGCAATAAGTATTGATCCTATAATAGTTAATCCCAATTGTTATCTATGGGGGATTTTGTTGGAATATCATTTTCCTCAAAAAAATAATTCCTAATTAAAATAATTAAGAAAAAAATAAAACAAATTGTACTAATCAGTTCTTCTCAAGCATTTTTGTTAATAATAAAGGTTATTTGATGCTGGATTGGTATGATAATAGAGAAGATGATTTTGGAAAGTCCAATGATTTTTATTTTGGATTGTCCAAAGATGGGGGGCAATCATTCAAGACAGTAAAACTTACACGAAAAAGTTCTGATTTTACAAAAAATGGTATTATTAATAAAGATTTTGGCATAGGGGATTATCACCAATGTATTGCGACTGATCATTTTGCTTTTTCTTTTTGGGCAGATGGTCGTACTAATGATGGTGACTTAAATATTTATTTTGCCAAGATAAATCTCAATAATATTGATTCTTTAATCATATCACAAATTGAAAAAGATATTACGATAAAGTCGTATTATCCCAATCCGGTACACGATGTATTAACTATTGATTTTACTATTAAAAGAGAGATGGATATAAAATGGCAGATATTTGACAATCATTCAAAACTTGTTAGCCAAAGAAGTTTTGAATCACTTATACCTATTTAAAATAAATTTCAAGTATCTTTTGTAGATTTACCTTCAGCTGTATATTATTTGAAATTAATCTCAAAAGAAGGGATAACAAATTCGATTAAAGTTATAAAAAATTAGGTTAAAACAACTTTCTTTCTCCTCTTCTTACTTTCCCTTCAATATTTTTAAAAGATAGTCAGTCGCCATAATCTTTTTTGTGTAGTTTTGTATATACAAATTATCAACTTATGCAAGAGTTTCTACCGATCTGTTTTTTGTTTGAATATCCATAACATGAAAGTCCCTGACAAACAAGCATCTTCGGTTTCACTTATAACTTTTTAAATCGGCGTTCGTTTCCCAATAGAATAAAAATTCAACGGGTTAAATCTGTAATCGAAATTCAAAACTTCAAACTTCAAAACAAAAAAATCCTATTATTCTCAAATCATATAAATCCTATTTCTATTTCTGACAGTTAATCTACCCCGATAGGCGAGGCGAGTGTCTCTGACCTCTTAAACTTATAACCGAGTAATTATCTACAACCTCATCTGTTTTTTTTGCGCTTTTACCGAATTTATATCCTAATCCAATCGTAAATAATTGAGTATCAAATCTTAATTTGAACTTTGAATCTTCACTAAATTGGGTTGGTTGTTCTATAAAATACTTATAGTCTATCATAAAATATAATCCGTTTTTGCGATACCTGAATCCCAATCCACCATATCCTGCAAAATTGCTTGATTTATCAAAGTTTTGATCGGATAATTTTGTAGTAATAAATTCATCTTTACCGGGTAATCCTGTATAATCATGCCTTGCTCCGTGCAAAATATTTTTTTCATTGTACATATAAGACAATCCCGTTTCAAGATAAAAACCATATAAAATATGATAGCCAAGCAAAAATGAACTATTGATTCTTTTTCTTTGCAAATAAATAAAACTCATCTTGGTTTCAATATAGTTATAATCCTTAAAGACAATCTTATCAATAGGATTGTCCGTTTCAAATTCATAAAAATCCATTTGGAAACCTGTAAAAAAGCGTTTATTGAAAAAGTACTTAAGTGCAATACTTTTATTTATAGGAGGTGGGATTTTTGAAAAATGAGCTATCTTATGATTACCGTACTTGGACATGGTTACTTCTTTGTACATATCGAGATTCTTGACTTGTCCATATGCAAAGCCATATTTCAGCTCCACAGCCAATTGTGTGTTTCCGGATTGCGGAATCAATAATATCATTATACTTGCAAATAATAAGATTAAATTTTTCATATCAATTTTTTTTACCATTTTTCAGGCAGTTTAAAACAAAACATTCGTTTACTATCAGGTAAATAAAATACTCCCCGTTTGTGATCTATTATAGGAATAGTACCGGCAAAACGGGCAAATTCCCGCTTACTTTCTTCCAAATTATCTATATCAATATCATAATATGGTCCTTTTTCTTTGAACAGTATTCTACCGTTGTAGCGGCTTACAACATAAAAATATAATCCACCTACAAAATAAAGATAATTATCATCATAAGCAGGGCTGATAAAAAAACCATTGCCTGTTTCCGGATTATGCCATTGAATCCAACCGTTTCTTTTATCCAAGCAATATAAATGATTGTTACTTTCTTTTAAATACAAATAATTTCCCAACATCAATGGTTTCAAGGGACGATAAAATCCTTCAAGTGGAGTTTCCCATATAAGTTTCCCCGTGAATTTATCAAATGCCATCGATTTATGATTGTGCGTAATATATATTTTTTTATCATCAAACAATGGAGCATAATTGTACACATCGCTACCATATATATTGGTTTTCCAGATGAAATCCTTTTTGTTTAAGCTATATGCAAATATCCATAATGGATATTCGGCATAAGTCAAGCCGTACAATATGGTATCGCCTCCGACTGTATCCACGGATACCGGATTGAGAGACGCATAGCCACCATATTCTTTTTTGGTTATAGTCATCAGCTTTTCTATTTCAAGGGAGGGTAGATGCATTCTTATCACACTGGAAGAATCAAGAAAAGGTACTTCACCATAGTCCTGAACAATATAAACATCATCTCCCAATAAAGCTGCATCCTTCTCAAATGTTTCATCAATATGTTTTACCAATTGCAATTTGTCCAAATCAAATACATAAATACCATCCAAAGCCGACGTAATCAATAAATTATCATATATTATCAATTTATTTTCAGGATTAAGCCCTAAATCAAATCTATGTATTTGTTTCCCTGAATCTTTATTGAACATAAAGATATGATATTTATCGTCAACAGTAGGGGCATTTCCACAATACAAAATATTATCTTTATATGTTATTGGTGTAGCAAAGTCCAACACCCCTTCTGTATCGGCAGGATAAAAATATGTTTCCCAAACTATCTCCAAAGGATAAGCGGTGGAATCAACGGGATTATCAGGCGGGTCAGGTATAACCGGCATTTTGCAAGAGAAAAAAGAGTATATTAAAATAGTGAGATATAATATTGTTTTCATTACTTTTGTTTTAGAAATCACTTGTAGCAAAAATCAAATGCTACAAGTGATTTATTGATTATACATTAATTTTTTTTCTTTGTATAAAAAAACTTGCCGCGATTACCATCGAAAATATCTTTTAATATAAATTCGGTATTTTCATCATTTCTAACAGTTAGATGATTTGAACCATCCAAAATTACTTTTTTGATACCGGGTGCTGTATTCCACGCCAATTGACTTTCTACAGTAAGGAGTCCATCATAAGGTTTTAATTGAACATAGCTACCTTCATAACGTTTCCATTCACATAAATAAATATCATCATTAATATTAACCCATTCTTTACAACTCTCTTTCGGCACATTTTCAGTAACAAATTTTTTATCTTTACCTATGGTCTCACATTCACAATCACCTAATTCACTCTCTTGATAACCATAGGTTCTTGCACCGCAAATATATTCCCAATAATCATTTAATTTCGTGAATGCTTTTGTTCCTTTGTAATAAACATCTCTTATATGAGAAATTTCATCCCAATCATTTTTTACCCAACCGTCAGGAATCGGTGTATTTAAAGGGTCATAATTACATACAATTATATAATCATCTTCTAATGGAGGGTTAGGATCATACATTACCTCAGTTCCAACAATTCCTAACCAACAAAACGGGAACAAACTTGTTTTTTTCTCATAAAGATTTTTATATAATTTGTATTTAGCATAATAGGCATTTTTATTTTTTTCTAAATAATTAACTGCCTGAATATTTTGTGATCCTGCTTCCCAAAGCGGCTCATCAGATACAGCATGTAGTCCTGAATAAAATATTTTTGCAGCAGAATTATGTGCATCAGGATTCTCAATAATATTTGCGGCTATCGCGACTCTGTGAGAATCATCAGCATTTCCATTTATTTGTTCATTAAGTCCCAATTCACCCATACCATTGGGATCAAGTTTTCTAACAGATTGGGGAGCCAAATTATATACAATATTCGGTGTAACTAATTCTATCACATCGGTAAATTCATTATCAATAATTTCTTCAGTATCAAAAAGACCAATAAACTTCGCAAGTTTCCCGATAAAACTATGTATCACTTTTTCTTTAATGGGTGGTGTTGCTATGTCAGTGCCAAATTGCGCTATGGCAGATTTAAACTCTTTCCAGTCTTCACTTTCACTACCATTCAAATTATATCCTCCATGATATGCCGGATATACATATTTATATAGATTGGAGCCTCCATGTGGTCCCGTAAAAGAAACAATACCATTGATCGGTTCTAAGTCATGAACCGCCGATGCCTTACGCAATGTAACAGTTCCAAAACTATGAGCAATACCAAAACATTTTTCAGGTAAATCCACTTGATTTTTCACAGCTGGTTTTTGGTTTACGCCATAATTCCAAGAATCGTTAATAACATCTGCAAGTCTTGAATAAGCATTTTCCCAAGTATTTTGATGGTCTCCATAAGACACTAGTTGAGATTTAACATAATATTTTTCGTCAACCCAATTAGATGCACTTTCCCAAGATTTCAAACCCGATACATAAGGGTCGGAGACAGAACTTCCAATCATTCCATGTACCCAATATATGGCTTTATATCCATCAGCAGGTGGTGAGGAAGCTGGAGTTTCAGGAGGATCGCTCGGAGGGGGTGGGTTATACGTTCCCGGTTTGTACTTTATTGTGGTTGAAATGCTGTCTAATGGAGTATTGCAGTCAACCTGTGCATTAATATTTGAATAAAATATCATAACTGCGAAAATAATCAATATATTTATCTTTTTCATTTTTTTTAGTTTATTTGTTAAAGAAATAGAATTTTTTTGACAATATCTGCTTATCGTTCTTTATTGTAATTATATATATGCCTTGTGTTTTCAAATAATTAGTTGCATTTAATGTCATTTGCTTATAAGCTTTTGGAATAATAAATGTTTTTATCAATTTACCATTAATAGTTTTCAAAGTAATTTCAATTTTATTGTCAATAAAACTATTTGGTACATCAAGAATTAAATTTTCATCCTGGAGAGGATTTGGATATATTGCAAAATTTTCATAAAATTTAGCATTATCCTTATTCTGATTCTCGTCTTGATTTCGAGGAAGTATAATATCTTCGCAATCTAATGAATAATTAGTATAGTAGTTTTCCGTAATTATCCTTACGCAAAGGCCATTTGTTAAAGTATCTTTTCGCGACTCTATCGAAGAAGTAAGTAATTCAGTACCACAAACAATAGTATCATATACATATTCAGTAACCTTAATAACATCCGGATCACCGGTAAATGGGAAATCGGGGTCATCAGGATCAGGTGGAGGAGAAAAAGTATCAGTTTTGATAATTTCTACTACTGTTTTAGGATAAGTATCATTAAAATAGGTATAAATACTGTCTTTTTTCACCATAGTCGTACCAATTCCTGTTGGATATGCTTTTGAAACAAGAAATCCTAATGATTGCACATTTTGTTTATGCATTATATAGAAAACCTGTGACATGTTGGAATGAGGAATATGGTTAACAATGTGTCCTCTTGAACCTCTTGAGTCTTTATAAGTAGTTATACCATCTTGATTGATTATCCATTTATTACCAAGATTTTCCCAATCTTCATAACAGTTTACAGAATTTAACAATGTGATTTCCTCTTGAGGATTATTATTTGCATCCAAAAATTCATGATGAGAATTAGTCTCTTCCTTGAATTCAAGAATTGGCATATCATAGGGATGCAAGTCTTCTAAATGCGTATTTGGCGGTAATTTAACGTGATTTACTGTTCTCTCAACATAACTTAAATCATTGACTAAAGGGATGTCTAAATCATTGAATGGCGGTGAATTTAAATCATTGACAATAGGGGAGTTTTGTGCATTAATCTGTAAAACTAAAAAAATTAATAAAATTAATACCTTCACAGATTTAATCAGGTAATTTAACCAAATATCATTTGGTGTGCTTGGGGGGGAGGTAAAATTTAATTTTCTTCATGACAAAATGTTTTTATTAATAAATAAAAATATCAATAAGTTGAAACCAAAAACTATGCCAATCGTTTTGTGTTTTGCATATGCACAAAACACAAAATATGATATGTATCACTTTTCTTACACCAATCCAAAATATATTTTACTTTCGTTTATGAAAATTATAAAAACTCAAATGAAGATGAATTCGTGCACTCACATAAACCAGATTGACAAAAAGAATCCTGATGCTAAATTCTACTTTAGGATCAATCAAAAAAATATTATTACGGTCTGGCTACAGGTGTCGATGATATTGACATTAATAATACTAATTCTATTATTGATTTGCAATTAAGTATTAAATGAACACCTAAAAACAAAGCCTCAATTTAATAAATGAATTGAGGCTTTGAAACAATTTCCAACTATTCCAATTAGCATTAAGCTATTTTTACACAACTCTGCTTACTTAACTATAAAACATTGTGTCAGAACAACACCCATTATCATATCAAATCCATCACATTTTCCTTTAAGCGTTATATCACCTCCAAGATCGTAATTTTCTATTAATGGTTTATTGTTTTTTATAAACATACTATCCAAAGCACAATTTACACTTTCCATTTCATCATTTAAAACAAATGAGATATCATTATTTTCATTTGTAATCTCAACTATTTTACCGGTAACCTGAATTACTTTATCACCGAATTTCATATTACCGGCTTCTTCATCTTCACTATATTCTTTATATAGATCTTTAGCTGTATATGTATATGCCGGAGTTTCGTCTTTGATATTACGATGAGGTTTATTGAACACATAATAAACCGTTCCGCCACCAATTATCGCTCCAAGAACCACAATAATCAATATATATTTATATATCTTTTTCATTTTCATCTGTTTAATTTTTTATGTTTATTAATTCAATTCAATTATTACGATTATGATTTCTTATACAATTTATAATTAAAATGAATTTTCAACAATATTGCATCTTTAATTGCTTTTTTATAAGCCTTTTCAATTTTTACTTTATAATCTTGCAGGGAAACATTAAAACTAGTTGTTCCTGTTATATTGCCATCTTTAACTATTAATTTTCCGGGTTCAGAAATATCATGTGTTACACCGTGAATTGTCAATTTTCCGGCAATAGTAATATCATAAGTTCCGTTTTTATTTATATCAACATCTGAAAAATTAACTATTTTACCTTTGAAAATGGATTTTGGGAATTTGTTTGGCTCCAAATAATTTTCATTAAAATGTTCTTCTACCAAAGCTTCTTCAAATCTGAAAGATCTGACCAAAGTTGATGCGACAATATCTCCGTTTGCAGCATTGAGAATACTTGCAACTTTTTTATTGACACCATCTATTGTAAATAGAGGAGTTTGCGAAAATATTTCAATTTTACCTGTTTTGGTAATATATTTTTGAGAAATAGCTTCTGTATAAATAAAGCTAAAGATGATTAAAACTATTAATTTGATTTTCATAACTATAATTTGATTGATTATTTAATATATTTTTAAAATATTTTAATTTTCTATATTGATTGTTATTCTTTATGTCTTCCCAACCCAACAGCAAAAACTCTGGACATATTAAATCCGAAATATATTCCACCATCAAGCCAACTGGAAGTGGTTTCGCCTAAAAAGCCATCCTCTACCATTGCTCGTGAATTGGTAAAAAACACTTGAAAAACATGTCCGCCTGTTTCAATATCAAAACCTAAAGCGATAGGATATTCATAAACATTATCTTTTGTTACATGATCCGTATAGAAAACTTCCCATGTAAAAGCAACTCTCCTGATAAATTTGTATCTACCTCCAAACCCTAAAGCAAAAATATCATTTTTGTCTCCTTTTTTAACCAGATTCCTGTGAACATAGGACGGAGAAAGTTGAAGGGATAATTTTTCATTAAATTTTCGGGCTATTAATAATTGATGAGTATAAGCAAATCTTGGAGTTATCTCATTCCATTTAGCATTTCTGATATCAGGCAAATCATCCAGTCCTCTTAACGTTTTAAAAGACCAATCAACATAATAAGAAATTGCAACCGGCATTACTTTAATACCTTTTGTCTGTCTGAATATTGAAAATTTAGTACTCAGATCATATACTTTCTTGTTGGTACCTCTTCTTAATCCCACCATTAACCAATCATTTATACCATATTCAAATGAAAAATTGATCAATGCATTGTCCAATCCGTATAATGCATATCCTCCTTCGTTCAATTTCCCAAACCGGTGATTAATTCTAAAATCGAGTTGTCTTTTTACCATCCTTTCTATGGAATGTCCATTGATAATCCTTGTGGATTTAAAAGTTGCAAGAACTACTACAGGTTCTTCCTCTACTTCCGTATCCAAAATATCCATCAGATCATCTTGTGATTTCAATTGCAAGGAAAAGCTGATAGTCAATAAAAATCCGATTATTATTAAATATATAGTTTTCATACATTAATTTTATAAGTTAAAAATTTAATTGTCCCGGGCACCTTCCTGAATCCATACCAAAACCGTGGTTGTTTTACGTGGAGAAAGCACACCGGATAAAGGCATAGGGTTTGTCACATCTGTCATTCTGATATATAATTCACTACTTTCCGGATTTGCAACATCGATCATATTAGTATTTATCAAATCCTGATATGCGTTTTGAGGTGATAAATCAGGTGGAACTCCGTTTTCACTATGACAACCGACAGCATTACAACTCTGATTGAATATGGGAATTATATCCTGTGAAAAACTTACATTCTCAATACCAACCGTTTCAGGGTCATATTCTTTCCATTCACAAGAAGTTATTGAAAATGATAAAATAACAATTACCGGAATTAAAATCTTTATTGATTTTCTTTTAAACATTTTAAACTGATTTTATTTTTATAAACAAATTTAAACAATACTCTATCCGGATGATAATGTAAAAGTGAACAAAAAACTCTTTAAAAAATACTTCTACAATATATTAACTCATCTTTCCAATCCGGCAATCCCTGTAACACCCGGATAGAATAATTAACACTTATTTTATTATCTGTTTATTTTTCAAATTTCAATAATAAATTGGTTTTGATCTCATGTGCGATAGCTGCATTATTAAATATTGCCAAACCAAATGGAAAGTCTTTTGAAGTATCAAATTTTACATCATCAGCATGTCC
>JALVEG010000372.1 GCA_027031145.1 Saprospiraceae bacterium
AAAACTACTAATATCGTTTATTGTCCCCGGATCATTATTGCACTGGGCATTTGAATACCAACTAAATAAAAGAACAAATAAGCCACTCAAAACCAATTCGGTTTGTACTCTGTAGAATCTAAATCTCATACTATATAATAATTTGTAATATCTAATTTTTTAAATTTCAATGCAAAGATATATTTAAAATATTAATAATAATATCATTTGCTATAAAAACAATTTATTCAATTTTAAATATCCCGTTATTACTATTTTCAAAAAGCATTGTACTTTTAATATAATACTTCAAATGTGAACGGTTAATAATACTAAATATTATCAATCTAAGGTGTTAAAATGTATTTAAATACATCATTTAATTTGCAATCAATTAAATTCCATATTAAAGGTATCTACAAAAATAAGATGAATCTATTATATAAAACGCTGCAACATGATAATAAATTTAATCAATGAAACATTATGAATACAATTAATTCGTTAAATTTATAAAAATATTTATATTTGTAAATTGTAATTATTAAGGTAGAATTATTTTGATTGAAAAAACTACTTTTTTCATTTCAAAAGCATGATGCCATAGTAGTTACTGAAAATAAAAATTAAAAATCAATAATGACCAACGAAACCAAATTTTCTTTTAAAGAATTAATTTCATTTATTTTCAGTAAGACATTTCTGAAACATTTTAGTCTTATAATAGCATTTTATGCAATAATTGTAATCATATTGCTATTTTGGCTAAGACACTATACTAATCACGGACAAAAGCTAACTTTGCCTGATTATAATGGGATGCATATAGAAAAAGCTATTATTGATGCTGAAAATCATCATTTCAAAATCATTATTGATGATTCAACGCACATAGTAGGAAAACCAGGTGGTTTGATAATAAGTCAAAATCCTAAACCGGGTTCAAAAGTAAAGGAAAACAGAAAAATATATGTCAATATAACCAAATACAACCCTGATAAAATAAAAGTTGCTGACCTGCCTTCATTATATGGGAGGAATTTTGAAACAAAAAAGAGGGAACTTAGTATTTTAAAACTCAAATCAAAAGTTATCGGATACGAATATGACAAAGGGGAACCGAATTATATTTTAAAAGTTCTTTACAAAGGAACACCGATTGTAACTAAAGAGGGTAAGAAAAATGATATTGAAATTGATAAAGGTAGTACTCTTGAATTTATTTTGAGTCGTAAATCAGGAGGGATAATCGATCTGCCAAATCTCAGATGTATGACTGCAGAACAAGCTATATTTTTAATCGAATCCAGAAATTTAAAATTAGGAGCTATTCGAAAAAACGGTCAAGTCATAAATACGCCAACAGGTTATGTAATTAAACAAACACCGGCTCCTGTAAATAAGATACCTATGGGATCAAATATTGATTTGGAATTGAGTGATGAATTGCCGGATGATTGCAAGTAGTATTTTTGGTTGCCGGTTACCGGATTTCATAGAAATTAATCAAAAGCTTTTGACCAGTCTTTTTGCATTTCAAGCAATTTATTATCGATCCATCTTTTGGATTCATTTAACAAATATTGAGGATCATCACTTTGTAAAACAGGTCCAAATGCAAGTTTGACATCAGTAAAACACTTGCCCACAGAAGATACCCATTGCTGCCATGTTGATTTATCTTTCCAAAGATCTTCTTTATATTTGTATTCTTCAGCTACCGGTACAACCGGAATACCATTATTTGCAGCAACTTCAAATGTTCCAATTTTGAAATCTGCAGTCAATTTTTCAACGTTTGTTGTTCCCTCGACAAAAATCAATACATTTTCTCCGGATTCGATAATATCTTTAATAGCTTTCCGGGTAGCCTTTCTACTGTTTTTATCTTCTCTTTTTACAAAAAATATACCTGTGTATTCACTGGCTTTTCCCAATATGGGAATATGCCGAACTTCTTCTTTTGAAAGAATATAAGTATTCAAATATTTAAGAGTAACAAAGAAATCCAATATCCCTCTATGATTTGAAACATAGATAGCGGGTTGTACCGGCGGAATACCTTCTATTTTATTTCTAATACCCAATACAGGATTAATAAAAGTTAAAAAATCCTTTCTGAATTTAAACCCTGTTTTTATATTGTATTTTATAAAAGTATTGATGCTAAGTAAAAACAGGGGATATGCTATTATCAATGCAATGACAAAAATAAAAAGTCTTACAGAAGCTAATAATGTTTTAAATATTATCATAGTTGTTTTTTTAGGACATAGTTACTTAGATAAAATCATCATACCTGAATAGTTATGACAGGATCTCATTTTGTTCAAGTATCATACCATCGGTTAATCCCATTTTAGGTACATATATTTCATTGATTCCCGATAATCCCAGAATCTTTATATATATTTCAGTTGCCGGGACAATCACATCCGCTCTATCGGGTTTCATACGCAATTCATCTATTCTCTCCTGCAATGAAAATGATTTTAGATATTTGTAAGTTTCTTGTATTTCTTCAAGTGAAACAGGTTCCAGATATCTTTTTCTTGCTATTTGTGATATTTTATTGATATTTCCACCT
>JALVEG010000373.1 GCA_027031145.1 Saprospiraceae bacterium
CCTTCAGCGCCGATGGTACTGCCCCCTGTGGGGTGGGAGAGTAGGTCGCTGCCTTTTTTTTAAGAAATAAAGAAACACTTATCAAAGATTTGGTAAGTGTTTTTTTTTGTGGTTATCTGAATATTTAATTGAGAGAAACAATAAAATGGGGGAAGCCGGTGGTACTTTCCGTCAGCTGACGGATGGGAGAGTAGGCTTGTCAGTCCCCTGACTGATCGCTGCCTTTTTTTAAGCGTATCATAGTAATTATTTATTATCTAAATATATCCTATGTGCGAGACACTGAAGCAGTTGTGTGTGCTTTTTCTGTGAGACAAAATTATGTACAACTTCATAATTGCTTGTATGATTTTAACACCCAAAATTACATTTTTTTCGTAATAGCGTATTGTATAGAATTTCAACATTGTCATTTTTGAATTTAAAAGAATACGGAAAACAGGGGAACAATAAATGCACTCAACTTATTGCTTTAAATTAAAATTATGAAATCTGTAAACTGTTAATAAAACATCATTTTATTAATAATCTTGCGATACTTGAAAAATAAGGTTATATTCGTCTTTAACTTTTTATAAAACTTGAAATTATGATGAAGATTATCTCTACTTTATTGATATTTGTTCCGGTATTTATTTTTGGTCAGGCTAAATATACACCTGTCTCTTATCAAAACAAAAGCACCGGCAGTTTTTCAAGTTTGAAATATATTGATAACGGGAAAGCTGCTTTTATTAGAGATGGAGAGGTGTATGAAATGAATATTGATGAAAACTATTACTTTGATATTAAGTATGTTCAAAATTCCGGAATCAATCAGAATGTAATCTCCAGATATGATGTTAATAAGGATGGTGTTAAAGATTTACTTACTTATGATAATGTGGGTAAGGGGCTTTTTACTTTTATATCTACGCCGGAACGTTTTATTCCGGTGTCTCAGCTTTCAACAAAAAAAATCACTTCATTTACAGCTCAAGACTTTGATGATGACGGCATTGATGAAATATTTATAAATGGAGATTTATTTAAATACAATCCGGATGGTAGTTTATCACTTATGATTAAAGGTCCTTATGCAGAATATACTTATAAATCACCATATTTTATTGATATAGATCAGGATGGAGATAAAGATGTTCTTGTGAATATAGTATCCAATATAGGATATTTGGAAAATGTTGATAATAAAAAATTCAATTTAAAGATAATTAGTAAATATAATGATTCATGCTATGGGCTATATGTAATAGAAACAACAGATGGACCTAAAATAGTGTATTACAATGCTAGAAAGAAGACTATAAACAGGATAATTCCGGATTCTGGAAGTTACACCACTAAAATACTAGTGTCAGACTTATTTGATTATGGATTTGAAACATTTGTATCTGATGTAACCGGAGATGGAAACCAAGAGATATTATTTCGTACTAAGCATTTGGATAGACTTTATACATTTCAATACAACATTGCATTAGATACGGGGAAAATTATCTACCAAGAATTTGAAGGGTCTAAAGGAATGTTTATTATTGATGATAGAGGAAAAAATAAAATTGTTGGATTCAAATCTAACGGGATGAATGTTTACGAATATGATGAGAATATGAGTTTTAATCTTATAGCGAGTAATGTTAATAATTTATCTCTAAATGATAATAGTTTTATAGATATTGATGGTGATAAATTTGTTGATATGGCAAATACATCCTATCAAAGGAGATATTTTGGGAAAGATGATTTTGATGTTGTTAAAAACCTGTCATTACCTGATACCGGAGGTAAATTGTTTGACTTTGATGATGATGGTGATGCTGATTATGTAAAGGAAGAAATATGGTATGAAAATTTAGGTAATGGAGTCTTTAGTTCTGCAAAACCCAATCCGGAATTCAATCCATATCCAGACCCCGAAATATATTTCACTAGGATAATTTTTGAAAAAGATTTAGATGATGATGGTGATATTGACCTGCTTTCTTATAATTCATTTGCTGAACCACTGGCTCTTCACGAAAATATAAACAATGAATATTTTAAAGAAGGTGTTAAACTTGCTGATAATAGTATAATTAATGGAGAATTGCATTCTATTAAGTACTTAGATTTAGACGATGACGGGAAAAAAGATATACTTATAGCTGCTGCTTCAAGTTTAGTGTGGTTTAAGCAAGAAAGTAATTTGCAGTTCAGCAATGGAATCCTCCTTTATAATGGTTTAACGGTACGTAGTATTGATGTAAAAGATGGTGATTTTGATGGTATTCCGGATATTGTTCTGGGAACGGGTAAAATCTTAACGGCAACTGCCAGAGGTCAAACAATACTTTTCAAAGGAACTTCTTCAGGTCCTGTATTAAAAGGTCAAATTGAAAATAACAAAGGATATAAATATCCAAAATTTATTAATAGCGATGGTGTTGGAGCATTGGACGTAATTGTTGAAAGCAAAGACCAATTGTATATTTATAGATTGTCTTCATATGAAAACCTGAACCCTAAATTACAAAACATTACAAACGAGTATCATAATTATAAATCTTTTAAAATTATGGATGTG
>JALVEG010000374.1 GCA_027031145.1 Saprospiraceae bacterium
AATCGTATCAAATACAAGACGCAAGGACTCCTCATCCTGAGTACCGAATCCTTCATCCAGAAAAAAGAAATTTTGGTTTGATTTATTCTGTTGTTGTACAATGGAAGCCAGTGCCAGTGCCAGAGACAAAGAAGCCTGAAATGTCTGTCCTCCTGACAAGGATTTTATACTTCGCCTTTCGCCATTATTCAGAAAATCAATTACATCAAAAGAATTGTCTTTATTCAATTCAATTTTCATTTTTCCCCTGGTCAGTTTCATAAATCTGGAATTGGCATAATTTACAACTTCCTGCAACCTGACTGTCGAAATAAAATTGACAAATCCACTACTTGTAAATAATGATCTCATCGTTTTTAAATCGGCTTCTCTTAGTTTTTTCTCTTCCTTTTCTTTTAAAAATCCTTCTTTTTCCTTCAGTTTGGATTCCTGCTCCAAAATCAAGTTTTCCAACCTGCTTTTTTCTTCAATAAGTTTTACTATCTCTTTTTTTCTCTCTTCAATCTCTTTCTTTATTTCAACATATTTATCCTCATCAAAACTATCATCTTTTAGTTTTTCTTTAAGGGAATCAAGTTCTTTTTTAGTGGTCCCCAAATTTATTTTAAAATTATTGATATCTTCTTTTACTTTATCAATATCCAGATCCTGTTTTAGAATTTCTTTTATCCTGTCTGTATCGCTATATCCGAGATTATTTAATTTGTTATCCAGATTTTTTTTCAATTTCGATTTTTTGTTCCGGTTATCTTCCAGATTTTGTGTTATACTATTTAGTTCAGCTTTGATTTTTGTTAATTCTATTTCCAGATCTTTCTTCTGTTGCCCCGTTTTTTCATATTCCTTTGAAATATCTGATATTTTTTTATCAATTTTTTCTTTTTGTTCTTCAATATTTTTTACAGAAAAATCAACATAATCCTTATAATCCAGTTCGGTTAACTGTCCCGACAATGTTTCATACTTTGAATTCATTGCAGATAAATCATTAACTGTTTCAGACATTTTTCTATTAGCTGATTCCTGTTTTTCTACTTCATTCAATCTCTCTTTTTCATTTTTTCCCAATTCTACTCTGAGCTTTTTCAATTCTTCTGTTAATTTTTCAGCGTTTTTAAAAGCCAAATTAACTTCTTCAGGCTTATCATAAGAAAAATCTTGCCATTTAAAGTTTTTAATGAAACTTTCCAATTCCAATTTCTTTTCCTTCAATTTTTCCTCTTCGTCTTCAATATTTTTTTGCTCATTTTCTATATTTACCTTAAGTTCCTTAAGTTTGTCAAGATATTTTCTTGCTTTTTCAATTAAAGTTTCCCCTTTCTTTATCCTGTTATAAATTTTATCCAATTCGTCCTGCAGATCACCGGATTTAAGAGGTGCCGGATGTTCGACAGAACCACAAACAGGACAAGGCTTTCCATCCTCCAAAGAATGTGCAAATTCTTTCAATTTGTCTTTAAGTGCCATTTCATCTCTTTCCTTTTGCAGATCCTTAAGCCCCAGATGCCAATTTCCAATATTGTTTTCCAATTGCATGATTAAATCTCCCAACTCCAAAGATGAATCTATTTTTATTGCATCAATATCTTTTTCATCAAATATATCGAATATCGAATCTTTTAATCTTTTGAGTCTCATTTTTCTGCCGGCTATTGAATTGATACTATCTACAATTGGCTTTTGCAAGGCTTCTGCCCGGGAAAACCAGTTTTTTATTTCTGCCAATAAGGATATATCCGGAATTTCTTTGTCTTTTTCTGTGATTTGTTGCTTTAACTCCTCTATTTTATTTTGCCTTGATTGATTAATTTCCTTAAGTTTTTTTAGATCATTTTTTATTTTGGATAATTGCTTTTCTTTTTCATCAATTGCTTTTTTCTCCTTTTTTATATCCAAAATTATCTCATATTCACCGCTTTGCTTTTTATAATTATCTAATTTTTCATTTTCCAAAGACAATTTTTCAAACTTGTTGCTTATCTCTTTAAATTTATCATCAAGATCTTTGATCTTAATCTCTTTTTCAGATTTTTTTGAACTAAAATTTAAAATATTTTCCTCTATTTCCTCAAGTCTTTCAATATCTGCCTTAAATTCTATAACGCAAAGTTCATATTCCTTTAAGATTTTTTCACTCTTTTCTATTTCCGGCTTTTGCTTTAGCAGTTTTTCATAACTTTTATTCAATTCACCAAGTCTTAAAAAATCCGCTTTTATTTTTTCAAGAATATCAAATTCCTTTTCTTTTTGTTCTAATTCTTTCTTTTTGATAGTCTGTTGTTTCAATATTTTATTAAGCGATGTTTTATTTATTTCAATAGTATCCTTGTCGATATCTTTGAGTTGCGATAGCCTGTCTTCCAAAATGGATATGTCAATATCATTTTGTCTTTGCAATACGGCAACTTTATCCAACAGATCATATTTATATAAATTGAAGATCTCCTTAAGCATTTTTGTCCTTTCCGTACCCGAAAGGTTTATAAACTCCATGAATTTTCCCTGAGGAATGATAATGGTTCTGTTAAAATTTTCAAAACTCAAACCTATCAATTCCCTTGCATCGAGTTTCTCTTTAGGCAACCATTCATTATTATTCCATATATAATAACTGCGTTTAACGGTCACATCATTGAAGTTTTTTGAATTTCGCCTCCCTTCAACTACAAAACGGTATTTATTTTCATTTTCAACAACAAATTCAAAATCTATAACAAATCTGTTAGATTTCAAATTCATAAGATTGTAGGAAACCCTTTCTCCTTTCAGTTTTTCATATTTACCGTAAAGCACATAAGAAATGGCTTCCAAAAGCGTTGATTTACCACTTCCCACTTCACCGAAGATTCCAAATATTTTGCTTTCAAGAAGTTTATCAAACTCGATTATCTGTTCCTTTTGATATGAATTAACTCCTTGTATTTTTAATTTTATGGGTAACATTTATTATGATTTTATCTTTTTCAGTAAATAGTGTCTGCTAGAAAACAAATTATTTTCCAATGATCTCTTTAAATAAATCCTTAATTCTCTTATCGGGTTTCTGTCCTTTTTTATGATAAAAATATTGTTCAAATAAATTCTCCATGCTCTGTTCGAGGTCTATTATCTTTTCTTCCGAAACATTGATGTTTTTTATTTCGGGTATTATACTTATTATCCCGTCATGTGCTGAATACAATCTTTGTCTGTCCGTTGCACTTAAAAATTCGTCCATTTTGATGGTTAATTCTAAAAGTGTATTTTGATTTTTGTTCAACCACAACACAGCATCATCTATATTATCAAATTTTTTCCGTAATAATTTTTTGCCGGATTCAAGCTTTACCCTCTCTATCACAGCAGAGCTTCCCGGTTTAATATCAACAATTGCAACATATTTATCCTGTCCTGCCTCGGCAAAACTATATGATAACGGACTTCCGCTATAAACCGCAGGATGCTTTTCCGAACCAACGTTATGATATCTGTGCAAATGCCCCAAAGCAGTATATTGAATACTTTCAGGGATCAATTCCACTTCCAGTGCCTGAGCTCCTCCAACATATAAAATAGGTTTTTCATCATCACTGTTTTCAATTGCTTTTTCACCTTTTTTTATAAAGAAATTATGACTTATCAGAAGATTTACCCCGTTATCATCACAATACTTTCCTGTCAGATCATTCCATTTTTTAGCCAATAACTGTTTTAATTCCTCTTCAGGATTATCCTGACTCAAAGCTGTCTTCAGTCTGCTTTCATTAGCATAAGGAGTAAATAAGATCCTTAATCTTTCGTCTGTACTAATCAATTTGAATTCAACAAAACCCTGTTCCGAATTAATGATTTCCAAACCTGATTCCAGTTTTGTTTGACGTAACTGGGAATCGGGAAACCCTAAAAGGAAAATACCGTTTTCAATCGCTAAAGGATCTACTGCTTCAATTCTGTCAGGTGAATCATGATTACCTGCTATTACAACAATAGGAACAGTAGCATTGCGGGATAAACATTTGACGGTTTTATAAAAAAGTTCGACCGCCTCAATAGGAGGATTGTATGTATCATAAATATCTCCTGAAATCAAAACTGCGTCAGGTTTTTCTTCATCTGCTATTCTACATATTTCTTCTAAAATATCTTTTTGTTCAGGCAGTCGTGGATATCCTTCAAGTTTTTTCCCAAGATGCCAGTCGGCTGAATGCAGTATTTTCATATCTTTATTTTTTAATCTTTCAAATATAAGCATTTTCTTCAAAATAACTTCTGATTTTACATTTTAAATTAATAGATTTGTGGTAACTACTCAGGTAGGGTGCTTTTGAGATGAAAAAATTCGATTTTTTTGCCAGATGAAGCTCATTTTTTGAAGGCATAGTGGAGCTACGTCAAGAAAAATAGCTGAAATATGGCGAAAAAAGAAATTTTTTCAATTAAAATGACTCTACCTGAGTAGTTACGATTTGTGCGAATTTTACATGATTTCCTTTACGATGAAAAATATAATACTTATATCTGTTTTATTTCTTTTCTTTTCCTGCAATAAAGAGATATTGCCTTCTCAACCTGTAAAACATTCCATACTTGGAACATGGGTAAAACTTGATGATAAATCCGTGGGATCCGTTAAAACATTTATCAGAAAGGATACATTTGAGGAACATCAGTTCGGATATGCATTTTTATCAAATAATAAGTTGGTGGTCAGAGTGAAATTAGCATGTGGCAAGCCTCCTATTTATGGAAATGTAGAAGGAACATATCAAAAATCGGGAAAATCATTGCATTTAAGCTATAAAGTTTCAGGCAGACCAAATGAATTTGACCTTGCAATATTGAAATTAACTAAAGATACTTTGAGAATCCAATATTAACACCTTTATGTAGGTATCCGGATAGAGTCATATTGATTGAAATTTTATTTTTCATTTCAAAAGCATGTTTCTGTAGTAGTTACAAATGAAGTATCAACGAAATAAATTTGTCCACCAATTTTTCTGTAGGTTTCAATAAAATGGCTCTAACTGCCGTATATTTTTATCTTTTATGAATTCCTGATTTCCACCCCCTTTTGTTCCCCCGCCAGCGGGGGATTAATACACCCCAAATAAAGAAGTTTTAGATACACACCAAATTTAGTTGTTATAAATGAAAGTAGTTATTAGGGAGCGGTTATTCCCCCGCTGGCGGGGGTTAGGGGGTGGAATTATTGCATTTGTTTATATCCGGTTCTTTTTTTTACTTTATTAGCACCCCGCATGAGTAGTTACACTCGCATTATTCACGGGTTAACTTTTCTCTCTCAACAACCACAAACCAAAAAAAGTAATTCCTGCATTGATCAGCAGCAATTCAAAACTGAATTGATATTTCAGATTTATCAGATCCGGCAATCTTGAAATAAAATATGTTATAAATGGAGAAATGATCACAACAACTGGAACAAACCTGTCTTTTATCTTATATTTAGTAAACAAACCGAAAGTAAACATACCCAATAATGGTCCGTAAGTATATCCTGCAAAAGTAAAAATGGAAGATATAATACTATTATCAGTAATCACCAATTTATATAAAATGAGAATTACAATAAAAAGCAATGATATTAATATATGCACTTTTTTCCTCATTCTTTTTTGTTTCTCTTTCGGATATTTTTTATCTATTTCAAGCAAATCCAGGCTGATCGAAGTTGTTATTGCCGTCATTGCAGAATCTGCACTTGAATAAGCTGCTGCTATCAACCCTAAAATAAAAAATATTGCAGCGGATATGCCTAAGCCGGTTTTCACCGCTATATATGGAAATATCTTATCTCCTTTAATTCCCATAGCATCCAGATCGATACCATTGTGATTTGCATAAAGCAGTAATAAAACTCCGAGTGATAAAAACAACATGTTAAAGAATAATAATGCTACTGAAAACCAATACATGTTTTTCTGCGAATCCTTAAGATTTTTGACCGTAAGGTTTTTTTGCATCATTCCTTGATCCAATCCTGTCATTGCTATGGCAATAAATATCCCTGCCAAAAATTGTTTCCAAAAATAATTTGCAGCATTATAGTCTTCAAAGAAAAACACTTTGGAATGAGGACTTTCTATTATTTCGTTGACTATTTTACCAAAAGAAAGATCAAGATTTCTTCCTATTAAAATAATGGAAATAATCAATGCGATAAGCATAAATAATGTCTGTAATGTATCAGTCCAGATTATCGTTTTAATACCTCCTTTGAAGGTGTAAACCCAAATCAAAACTATAGTTATAGTACTGGTAACCCAAAAAGGGATTCCCATTTCATCAAATATTAATAATTGCAATACACCTGCTACTAAAAACAATCGCAAAGATGCTCCTGCTATCCTCGCTATTAAAAACAAAATAGCACCGATCTTATGAGCTCCCTCTCCGAATCTTTCATTCAAATATTCATATATTGAAGTTAGATTCATTTTGTAATAAATAGGCAACAAAACATTGGCTATGATAAAATATCCTACAACAAAACCAAGAACCATCTGCAAATAAGAAAAACTTTTTGCTTCCACCCATCCCGGGACGGAAATAAATGTAATTCCGGATAATGTCGCTCCTATCATTCCAAAAGCAACCAAATACCATGGAGCTTGTCTTTTTGCCCGAAAGAAAACATCATTTGAATCTTCTTTGCCTGTAAAATAAGAAATCAGGATTAGGACAATAAAATAGATTGCTATTATTAACATTATAGATTGAGGAGAAAGACCGCCCATAATTAGAAATTTTTTCAAACGAAGATAGTTTTTTTTCCCGATCTTAGAAATTATTTGCAAATAAATCTTGTTAATATAATATTAAAACTAAATTTATAACAATGGAGTTATAATAAAACAGGGACTTTATACTTTATACTATTATAGTTTAAATGTATTTTTTATATTTACATTATTATTTAAAACAGTAACTATTCAGGTAGGATGCTTTTTAATCAAAATGATTTCATCTAAGTAGTTACTTAAAATCAATAAACCAGCTATGACATCTAAAAAAAGTTTATTTATAATAATTTTGATTATCATACTAGATAGTAGTTTTTTTTATAGTCAATTGTCCGGCGCAACTCTGGGTAAAGAAAAAAGCGGATATTCATTTGGTATTTCTTATGGAGGTACAAATCAGTTTAGTGATATACCGACAACATCTAAAAGTTGGGGAACTGCATTATCTTTAGGAAAGAATCTTTACTATGATGAAGACAGCCCAATATCATTTGATCTGGCAGGTAGTGTTTCTTACCTTGTAACAAAGGGATTGGATTTGGATCCTAAAATCAAACCTTTTAATAATCCTGTACTTCAAAATACGGATTATGATATCTTTTATTTCAATTATAAAAATTCAATGTTTAATATAGGGCTTGACGGGAAAGTAACTTTGAATAAATTCAGAAATGAGCAAAAATGGTATTCTGCGTTTTCTATTGGAGGTAACTGGGGTATTTATACCGTCAGGATGGATATAAAAGATCAGTCGGGTAATTATTATTCTTCTTCCAAATTCAATGATATACAAAATCTGGCAGATAGTGAAAAGAAAAAGCAATTAAAAAATATTTTAGATGGTAAATATGAAACAAAAGCAGAAGGATTTGATAAAATAGCTATAAAGTCAGCTTTGATGCCATCGGTCAGTCTGGAATTTGGATATGATGTGACTGATTATCTTAGCTTTTTTTTAGCTGATAAACTGTTTTATGCAAATACAAATTATATTGATGGTGATATTCATACTGATAATGCAAATGATTTTTTAAATTATTACAGTATCGGTTTAAATTATTTTTTTCATAAAAAACATCATAAATACAAAGCATATCATCCGACTACTCAGGAGACACCACCTGTTGAAGATACAGGATATAAAATACCAAAAGAGGTGGAAGAGCATAATTTCCCTGAAGTGAAGATAATAGTTCCTTCTGAAAGACCATACACAAGTTCTACAAGCGAATTATTGGTAAAAGCAAAAATAACTAATATAAAATCGGCTCTTGACATATATTGCAAAGTCAATGGTGAGCAGGTTGCATTTGATTTTAATACAAAATTTATCCAATTTGTTGCACATTTGGTACCCGGAGAAAATAAGATTCAGATATATGGAAAAAATGAATTTGGTCAAAGCAGGGATATTATTTCGGTTATTTATCTGAGAGAAAGAGAAGAGATGACAGAACCGGAAATTCAGGTTATTAATCCTTCGGAATCTGTTTCAAAGTCGGATGAAGATATCATTACAATTAAAGCTCTTATTTCGTTTGTTAAAGACAAAAATGATATTCAGATCCTAGCAAACGGACAACCCTTTAAAAGCTATAAATATAATCCCGAAACAGGAGAATTTAAAATAAAAGTAAGACTTGCAGAAGGATTGAATAAATTTGAAATTATTGCTGAAAATGAAAAAGGTAAAGTCAATAATCAATTTGATATTTATTATAAAATGGATCCTCCTGAAAATACTGAAGAGAATGAAGGTAATAATGAAAATAACGGCAATAACGAAAATAATGATAATAATGAATCTGCTTCAAATGGTTTACCTGTAATAAAAATAATCGAACCGGCATCTTCATCTACGAATTTAGAAGATACAGATTTACTTGAATTTAAAGCAAAAATCACAGGTTTAAGCAGCAAAGATCAAATAACTTTTACAGTTAATGGCAGAAGAAACAAATTTTTCGATTTCGATCCGGTTTCAGGAATACTTGAAGATAAAATTAGTCTTTTTGATGATATCTCTATTATAAAACTTACCGCAGAAAATGATTTTGGACTTGCAACAAAAGAAATAACCGTTTTGATCAATGGTGCTGATAATGAAGAAAATGAAAAGATTAATAAAAAAATCCAATTTATCAATGTAAGTAAGCCCGATGAGGACTGCAAAATAGATGTTGAAGCAAAAATTGATGATGCGTCTTCAAAAAGTGAATTAAAACTTTTTTTGAATCAGTTTGAAATAAAGAATTTCTCATTCAGTAGGATGAAGCATATTCTCAAAAGCACGCTTTATCTGGATGAAGGCAAAAATATTATTAAAATTATTTTTGAAAATAATGAAAATTCAGAATCTGAAATTTATAACATAAATTGTAATTTAAACGGTGAACCTGATATTGAAAATGAAAATAACGAAGAAGATGAAATAGATAAATCAGAACCGATTATCTCAGTTGAATATCCTTTGAAAGAATCGACAGTCAATAGCGAAGAAATTACTTTCAAAGCAACAGTTGAACATGTAATATCTAAGGAAGATATCAGAATAAAACTCAATAATGAACCAGTGTATAGTTTTAATTTTGATCCTGAAACAGGAGATATTTTTACAGATCTGAAATTGAATGAAGGCCCAAATATTATAAATATAACTGCTGAGAATCCTTATGGAATGGATAAAAAAACTATTGCTTTTAATTATGAAATTCCGTTAAAAGGACCACCATCCGTATTAATAAATTCCCCAAGGAACGGTTTTAAGACTGATGAAGAAACAGCTGTATTTAGGGCGACTATTGACAATGTAAAAGATGTTGAAGATATATATGTCACTTTCAATGGAGATGACTATCAGGATTTTCAATATG
>JALVEG010000375.1 GCA_027031145.1 Saprospiraceae bacterium
TTGGTGCACGCTTTTTTATGGGTTCAGTTCGTTTTTTGTGCACAGATTAGCCATTTTACACATCTTAAACAACTGTTTTTTATAAAATAATGAGTTTTTCAGCAAAGCCTAAATTACAGATTGGCAATTTATTGGACTATATCGCAGGTTGCAAGGAATGGCTAAATGAATTATGTATTTTTGTTGTTTAGAATATGTAACATTTCCTGAAAACTTTCCAGGGCATTCTCCAGGTTTTCTACAATTTCTTCCACAAGCACATCTGGATCGGGAAGGTTCTCAAGATCTGCCAGACTTTTGTCTTTGATCCAGAATATATCCAGACTGGTTTTATCCCGCGCGATGATTTCCTCGTAAGTAAACTTTCGCCAGCGACCGTCGGGATTGTCCGGAGACCAGGTCTCTTTGCGTTCATGCCGATTTTCCGGATTATAACAACGGATAAAATCCTGCAGGTCTTCAAATTTCAGGGGATTTTTCTTCAGGGTAAAGTGTACGTTGGTACGGAAGTCGTAAATCCACACTTCCTTTGTCCAGGGTTCCTTACTGGCAGGACGATTGTCGAAGAAAATCACATTGGCTTTAACACCCGGCTTGTAGAAAATACCCGTAGGTAATCGTAGGATGGTGTGTAAATCGGTATTCTGCAATAACTTCTTTCGCACTACCTCTCCGGCGCCACCTTCAAAGAGCACATTGTCTGGCACCACAACGGCGGCTTTGCCGGTGGTTTTCAACATGGTGTAGATATGTTGTACAAAATTCAATTGCTTATTAGATGTTGTTGCCCAGAAATCCTGACGGTTGTACACCAGCTCTTCTTTTTCCTGCTTGCCCTCTTCGTTGGTAAAGGTCATGCTGCTTTTTTTACCAAAGGGCGGATTGGTGAGGACGTAATCGTACCGTTCTCCGGTGTCAGCAACCAGGGCATCGGTGGGGGAAATGGGAACCCCTTCTTCAATATCCCCGATATTGTGGAGAAACATATTCATTAACGCCAGTCGACGGGTATTTGCAACGATTTCATTACCATAGAATGTTTTGTTCTTTAAAAATTCCTTTTGTTCCCGATCCAGGCTATAATTATTCACAATAAAATCATAAGCAGCCAGGAAAAATCCCCCGGTTCCACAGGCCGGGTCAGCGATGGTTTTCATGGGTTCCGGTCGAATGCACTCTACCATGGCTCTAATCAATGGCCGGGGAGTAAAATATTGTCCCGCACCGCTTTTGGTATCTTCAGCGTTTTTTTCCAGCAGGCCTTCGTAAATTGCCCCCTTTACATCCGCACCCATTAAGGCCCACTTTTCCCGGTCAATCATATCAATTAAGCGGTACAATTTAGCCGGGTCCTGGATTTTATTCTGAGCCCTGGTAAATATCTGTCCCAGTAAGCCTTTTTGTTGCCCCAGTATTTCCAGCGTGCGATTATAATGGGTTTCCAGCTCCGCACCACGTTTTGTCCGCAGGCTTTCCCAGTTGTATTCCGGGGGAACAGGCAAATTCCGATTGTAAGGTGGTTTTGAATATTCATCCGCCATTTTGAGAAAAAGCAGATAGGTTAGTTGTTCCAGATAATCCCCATAACTGACGCCATCGTCGCGAAGAACCGTGGCAAAACTCCACACTTTTGAAATAATAGCAGAACTGTTTTCCGGCACCGGCTACCCCTCCTGAGCTATTTTATGTTTTCGTTTTCGGTTATTCTCTTTGTCAAGCCTTTCCTTTTCCGCTTTAATACGTTCCAGCAGTTTTTCCGCCGGCTCCCATTCCGGGTCGTTTTTTAGCGCTTCGCGCTCTGCTTCGCTAAGCAGTTTGCCCTCGAATGCTTTTTTCAGAATGCTCTGGCGCAGGGCTTCCGCTTTTTGCAGGGTTTCGTCAATAATTTGTTCCAACTTGTCGGCCACAGAAAGGCGGGTTTCAATTTCCTGGACGATAGTTTTTTGTTCTAGAAGTGGAGGTACTTTTACTAATACATTGTAAAGCATTTTTCTATCAAGAGTTGGCACGGCAGTACTTGCACTGTACCTTTTAAAATTAAATTGAATAAAAAAATAATACATATATTTTGGGAAATTACCATGAAAATCTTTAACAAAAAGAACTGTATTGTGAGGCCAATATTTTTCAACTTCAAAAAAATGAATATTTCCAACACCGCCACTTCTTCCAGTAACTAAACAAGGTCCATTTGCTTTATAATCATTATGGTAAGCCGCTAATCCTCCTGAAGTAATAACAGGATATGGTCCCTCTTTTACATTTTTTAATGGCAAATCATAACCACGTTGCAATTCACAAAATTCAATAAATTTTAACCACCTCCATCCAGTCGGCAATTCTGGTAGCTTCTCTAGTTCTTCTGCAGTTAACGGCGCCAATTCTCTGAACTTTTTGGGTTTAGCAGGTTTTCTACCCTGCTTGCCCTTGGCTTCCCATTCTTCCACCGCCTTTTGCCATTCCGCTAATTTGTGTTGGTATTGCCGCTCCCGCTCGGCTTTGATTTGTTTTAGCAAATCTTCAGCCGTGGGCAATGTGCCCTTAGCTTTTTGTTGTTCCCGCCACTCTGCTGTTAATTTTCCCTCAAACGCCCACTTCAGCACCGCCTGGCGGTAAACTTTGAGCTGCTCTTTTACCTTTTGCAGCGTCTCAATACCTTTGTCCAGCCGGCTGAAGAGTTCTTCGATTCGGGCAACAATGGCGCGTTGTTCTGGGAGGGGAGGGAGAGGAATTGGTAATCTGGCAAAATTCTTAGCTGATATTTCCTTAAAAGTAGTCCCGCTAGCAAAATCTTCTGCAAGTTTTTTTGAATTTTTTAAATAATAATAGACATATTCACTTATTATATATTTAAAAGGAATTATATTTTTGAATCCTTGATTAGTAGCAAGTTTATTTTTCGCAATTACTACATAACCAATTGGAGCTCTTGAAGAAAATAATATAGAACCTTCCGGTAATAATTTTGCAGATGACTTTTGTAATCCTAAAAATGTTATATTCTTTTTCCCGCGTGATATATACTTCTCGTTATAACCAGATAAGTCTGCTGGCGTTATCCATGGTATCTCGCCATTCCAGAATTCTGGAATCTTAGTAGATGGTGTTCCGCCTGAGACTATTGCTCCGATATCTTTTAATGAAACAAATATCCAATCAATAGGTAATTTATAGTCTTTAAATTTTTCGTACTCCATGAATCACATTTCCGTTTAGTATAAAATTGAAAATCACAAGTAATTTATTTATTTAATTTAAAGTACATATTTCACATTCAGGTACTTTAGGTTTGCATACCTGAGAAATAAAATCTATAATTGCAAATAAAAATTCATAGTGATTCTGACAGTTAAACATATCTTCAGCAAACCGAATTATTTCTTATTACTAATCATAAAATACTTTCCCTGAGCATATACCCAATAACAGAACCTCTTTCTATCAAAAAGTTTAATATTATTAGAATTTCTTGTTTTAAGCTTACAGTTTTTCTTATCCTCTCACAATTATTAAAAATATATTTTTTAATTAGATTTTCCATATAATAAATAGTATTAGTCTCTAAATTTGCATTTGATAAATTTCTATTATTCGATATCATCCCAGAAATCCATAATATACCATCATCTAAATAAGAGTTTCCAATACCATTCAATAACTTTGCAATAGCATAAAGAGTTGATGGACAGTACCCAATTTTATGTGAAATCTCTTTAAAAAATCTTTTATTTTGATCTTTGAGTGTATGCCAATCAATAGCTGTTTCTTTCCATGGTGTTTTAGCAAAAAGGTAGCTTTTGATAATTTCATCTATAGACAAATATTTATCTCCTTTTTCACAGAGATTAATTATTTTGTTTTTAAACAAATTCCACACTTCCCAAAAATTGTCATAACTTTTCAGTCTATCTTCTGCTAAAATAAATTCTTGAAATAAGTCAGCTATTGTTTCTGATGCATTAAAATTTTCAAGGAATGGAATCAAATACTCTTTAATCTCTTGTTTTGGAGAACTTAATACAAAATGAGCAAATTTTTCTAAAAAATCATGCCTAACTTTATAGTCAATTTGATCATCTCTGTCATTTGAAAGTAATTTTTCAGTAAAAGTATTAATAATTTCTTTGACTATTTTTTTATGTTCTTCATTACTTGTTTTTAAAGGAATAAATTGAAAAGTTTTCGTTAAAATATATAAATCCAATTTTCCAATATCTTTTAAATCATTATAGGACAATTTATTGTTTAAAACTTTTTGCAAATCTGTTTTATTTTCTCCTATAAATTTTTCTATTATTTCACTCTCATTAAGTTGATAAATACTTCTTTTATAATTCTCTTGAAAAAGTTTTTCTCTCAATGCTTCATATTTTGACTTTAGATATAAATATCCAAAGAGTAATGATTGAGCAGCTTCGTAATTAGATTCAAATAGTTCTGTAAATAACTCTTCTAAAAAGATATATCTTAATCCTAAATTAAATAAATAATAATTTCTAATATATTTGGAACTATATTCAAAATAACTTGACAGAAGTAATAATAAAATTATCAACTTTATATTGCTTGCTTCGTTTGGATAATTTTTTAATAAAATTGGCAAAACAGAAATAGCAGATTCTGTTCCATCTGAAATTTGATATTGGTAATTATTTTGTAATGGCGACATTGCATATTCTAAAATAATTTCTTTACAAAATTTTTTCTCTTCTTCTGAAAGTTTATCAATATTATCTCTCATCAAAACAGAACATACATCTGCAGGAATAGAATGATTGAAAAGATAAAAACTTTCTTCTTCGGGATATTGCGAATTCAAATAGTTTGATTTTTTTTTCTTTTTTAATTTGCCAATAATTTCCTTTACTTCCTCTAAAGCAAGTTTGGGATTTTTTTCATATTTTTTATATTCTTTATATTTTTCATCATTCTTCATTTTATAACTTGCCCAGAGCTTTAATGAAGTATATTTCATTGGTTCAGAACTTTTTTGTATTGATTTTTCGCTATATTCTTTTAACTCTGGCTCAATTTCTGGATTAAAATTTATTAGAATTTGCTCATTTTTTTCTTCAACTGTCGGTTTCATTTTTCTTCTATCCATCCTTGCAAGATAAAGCTTCCAAATTTTATCCAGTTCTGTTTCTTTTGATTTATCAGGTAATTGTTTGTAATAATTATCTAAAATTTTCCACAAATCTTTTTGCTTTTTTTTTGCTTCTTCATCACTAACTTCTTTACTCCAAAAAAATTGATAATTTAAGAGAAGATGTTCCAAGCTCCATTTCCTATGTTTTAAATCTTTAGAGTCAATTCTTTCCTTTTGAAATAATCCCCCCATTGCTCCTGTGCCTAATGGACATAATACAGTTTGATCAAGTAGCATTCTGGTTGTATCATAAAAGAAGAACTCTTTTGTTTTAAAAAGGATTTTAGCAATATTAAATGTTTTATAAGGATATGCTAAAACAATACTTGTAACCACTGCCGATATGGAAGCTGATCTTGAATTTTTAAGTAGATACAAAAGCCAGCTTTCTAGTATTTTTGGATCAGCTAATTTTCCTTGTTCAAGAAAAAACTTTTCCAAAGCCATGTGCATTGACTCTAAAACATTCGGAGCTACCTGCGTGCTTCGATATATACACCAAAGTCTATTGCTTATATACTGATTAACAGGCTTATTTTCTTCTATAAAGACCTCTACTTCTTCGATTTCATGTTTTGCAAAATCAGATTTAGCAAAACACTCAACTGTCTTATTCGTAAATTCCAAAATGAAATCTATTGTTTTTTTTAAAGAAGATTGGAGAAGCCAGTATATTGGTGTTTGATATGCACTTGCTGGAAAATATTTAAAGTCAAATCTGTCTGTAATACAAAAATATTGCTCAACTCCAAAACGGGAATGATGGTAAAAATAATCTTTTTTAGGAGTATAAAACCAAAATAAATCAGCAAGTTGTAGAACATATTCAGGAAGCACTTTCACAATAAAACTACTATCAAATGTAGTTAAAATAGCCTTAACCAAGTCATAATAAGGGTCTCTGTGATTTTTCCATTTGTTATTTAATATTTTTTCGAATATATCTTTTAATTCATCTTTAATTTCAGAAGAACCATAGAGAATAGTTTGAATGAGATGTTCTTTGGTGTCATCGTGAGAAAAATAAACATCCTTTTTGAGAATCCATTCATAAAACTTCAATGCAATTAGACTCGAAAGTTTTGTTGTTTTTCCTTCTTTGAATTTACTATTCCAATCATGAATAATTGGCAAAACAAAATAAATATTCTTAATCCCTATTGTGTCTAAATTATCAAAAACAAATTCAATAAGGCTTATCCAACCCTGCCCTTTTGGTTTTGTTAAAACATATTTCAAAGAAAATAAGTTTAAACCTTCAACTCCTAATTGTTTTAAAAAATCATCATCAATCTCTTTGCAGGCAATTCTTAGTAAAAAAGTTAATCTTTTAAGTAATTCTTGATTATCTCCTAATAATTCTTCTTTAAAAATTTCGAAGAAATTTTCTGAGTACTCTGAAAGTAAAACAGAAATTAAAATTTCATCTTTCCAGAAGTCTTCAATTTGCTGATCATCAATAACTTCTTCAATAAAGATTTTGATTACTTTATCTTCTAATAAAAGTTTTTCTGATAACCATTTTCTAAAACATCTACGAATTGACAATGACTGCCCAATTTTTTTAAAGAAATCCTGATTATTTCTTTTATTAATGAATTCAATTTCGATGATTTTCTCTAAAGCCCATTCTTCATAAATATCATGAGTAATGAAATAACCATAAGGAGATTCATAACCTAAAATTCCATCTTCAGTTAATTCTTCTGATATATGTGATTCACAGTTTGGATTAATATAAAATTCTCCTTTATTTGCTCTTTCAAATGCCAATTGTAGAAAACATTGTTCCCTTGAGGGTTTGGATTTTTTGATAATTTTATTCCATAATTTTCCTTTGAATTCTATATAATTTACTTCTTCGTCTTCTTTATAAAATTTTAAGTATTCACTAAGGTAGAATGGATTTCTAATAAGTTCCAACAACTTTTCATCTTTAGGAAGTGAAAAGGTATACTCATTGGCAATTGAGTGCAGTTCATCTAATTCTAAGTTTGATATATTGATATTTAAAGGGACAAGCTTATAAATCTCAAAAAAATGATAATTTAAATCTTCTAAATAATTATTTCTTGTTGTAAAAATTATTTGCCAACTATCTTGAATCAAAGTGGACAAAAATTCTTTAAAAGGATCTGTATTATTTAAGTCTAATAACTTTTCCGCGGAGTCAATTACAATAATTTTATTTTTTTCATCTTTGTGGGCATCCATAAATTCTAGAAAATCAAAGCATTTGAAAAATTCATTGATATTTCGTAATTCAAATTCAGTAGCCTTAAAAACATATAAAGGTATATTTCCATTTAATTGTTCATAAAACTTTTTAATAACAGCGGTTTTTCCAACACCTGCAGTCCCACTAACAATTAATATTTGTTGTTTATTGTTTCGTAATTTTTTTAAAATATCATCTCGGTTAATCTCAATTTCACTGCGATCAAATGCTATACTGGTTTTAATCTTGTTTAAAATGTTATTTGTATGCCTTTGTAATTCCTCTATTAAATCAAAGATACTCTTGTCGGAAGTAAAGAAATGCTTACTTATTAATTCATTATCAACTAAGACAAACTCAGATTCAAAGAAGCTGGCTGTTCTCCATTCTAATTCAATACCAAGTTTTTTTGCCTTTTCTTCTATTTCAATCAATCCTTTTGATTTCTGTCCTTTGTGTTGTCCCCATTCTTGATTAGTATAAATAAGTAATTTTGTGATGTTTGGATAATCTCTTTTAGCTTTATCTAAAGTTGATTTTAATTCATTTTTCTTTTTTGAAAGTGAGATATCATAAAATTTTGCTTGCCAACCAATTACTTGATTGTCTACTTTAATTGGATCGGTTTCAATGGCAGACTGGTTTTTAAAACGAAAAACACCCTTTTCCCTTTTAAATTCTTTGCAGAACAGCAAGTAACAGAACCACTCAAAATTAGATTGAGGATTTTCACTGAACTTTGCTTTAAAGATGTTCCAGTCTGGCTTTACCATATTTTCCTATTAATAAATTTGTTTATACATAATACTTTCTTTCATACCGCCAGCGCCTCATTCAACTCATCAATAATAGCCTCCATCTCATCGCCAAACAATTCGTACATTTTGCCAATGCCCCCGTGGGCGTCAAACGGTGTATAGTTTAAATCTTCTTTTTCAAAATGGATTGAAAACACCACATGTTCTTTAGTCTTTTGTAACAAATGCTCATTTCATTCAAAATATTTATCCTCCCTCCAATTCAGCGGATTATTTTTAATGTATTCCGATATTCGAAGAAACGATTGTTCATCCCGTATTATATGGTCGTAATATCTTGATTGCCAGGCGAAATCAATGCCATGCAGGGTGGCATATTTTTTTACTGCCGATTTATATCCACGAATAATCGATGCCAGAT
This sequence comes from Saprospiraceae bacterium, assembly GCA_027031145.1. Lineage (GTDB taxonomy): Bacteria > Bacteroidota > Bacteroidia > Chitinophagales > Saprospiraceae > JADJGA01. Next base: position 8,547 of record JALVEG010000375.1, read on the forward strand.
TCCTGGATTGGGGGCCAAATTTATTCACCGGTTTGTCCGGTTGGTTTGTTGTTTTGTATGGCAGTGGCGGTGATTGTGGTGGTAGAGACGCAAAATTTTGCGTCTCTACGATTTTATTTTTATTTATAATGTCCGGTTTAATTTTAGATCCATAATCATGCGTTTCAATGTTGACATCGTTGTCTATTTTGGCCGGATTTATATGAGACGCACCATCGTGCGTCTCTACATTGGTATTATTGCCTGTGTTGGCCGTATTAATTTTGGACGCATTAGAATGTGTTTCCACAATTTTTTGTTTTTTATTTTTGTTATGAGACGCACCATCGTGCGTCTCTACGGTTTCTGATACGGGTTTATTTATTATAATTATTCCATGTACATGATTGGGCATGACCATGTATTCCCCTAAAATGACAAATGGATAATGATGGGGAATTTTCTGCCAATAATTATGGGCTATTTTGCCGATTTCCGTTAGATTCATTTTACCGTTTTTAATTTCTCCAAAATAATGTTCTCTGTTTTGTGTGCAAATGGTTACAAAATATGCTGCGTTTCTTCTGTAATCCCACCATTTTAACCGCACAGTGTCAATACGATATTTGTTTTTAAATTTATTTCCCATCACATCTACCCATATTACACCGCCAACGCTTCATTCAACTCCTCAATAATAGCCTCCATTTCATCACCAAACAGTTCGTACATTTTGCCAATGCCTCCGTGGGCGTCAAACGGCGCATAATTTAAATCCTCTTTTTCAAAATGAATGGACGCTGCCACATGTTCTTTGATCATCCGCAGCCACTGCATCTGTTCTTCATTGAATTTTGGTGCCGAACCGGCATGTTTGCCAAAAATCCAGCGTTTGAAATTCTGATCCACTGTCCTGTCATACGGTGTGAGTACCTCATCAATGCCGGTTACCCGGCGAATTAACGACACCAGAGCAATCAGTTCATTTTTGGGGCTATGGCCATTTACTTTTTCCAGTTGCTCATACGCCTGCCATACGCGGGCCGGTGCCAGATGAGGTCTTTGTGCT
>JALVEG010000376.1 GCA_027031145.1 Saprospiraceae bacterium
ATACAAAAAATATCATGAATATGAACAAAAAGCTATAACTAAATCTACTCAGCAGCATATTGCTGATTTGGAAGTCGCCTATGATTTGGAGAATTCAAAAACGGAAATTGACAATTGCAGATATTAAGATTAAAGAACTTAAATACAAAGCAAGAATACGGTATCAGAGGATTTTTATTATAATAAGTATTCTGATTATACTGCTTATCTTGATTATCGTTTATTATTATAGAGTAATAGGGAAGCTCAGGATAAAGAATATTGAAGAAAAATTGATTAAAGCTGAATTGAAAAATAAAAATCTTGAAGCTATTGCACTTAAACAAAAAATTGAGAACAAAAAAAATGATTTGACTTCATTTTCTCTGGAAATGAGTAATAAAAATGAGTTTTATACTGAATTAATTCAAAAATTGGAAGAATTAAAAACCCAAGTTATCATTCCAAACCAAAAGTATATAAAAAATATTATTAATTTTTGCAATTCAAATTTAAAAGAAAGTAATCTTCTTTCTCTAAAGCAAAAAGATATTGATAAAATCAATCAGGATTTTTTTAATAAATTAGAATCACGGTTTGGCTCATTGACTAAAAATGAAAAATATTTAGCCGCATCTTTTCGGCTGGGATTATCCAATAAAGAAATAGCTGCAAAAAAAGCCATTTCAGTTAGCTCTGTTAAAATGGGAAGATATCGATTGCGCAAGAAATTCAAACTGGACAGAAATGCAGATCTGGTTGAATTTCTTCAATCAATTTAACCCGAATTATTCACAGATATTTCTATTACGAAAACCCGTAAATAATTTGGGTTAATAGAAATATCTACTCAGGTAGTTTTATTTTGACTGAAAAAATCTGTTTTTTCTTTTCAAAAGCACCCTGCCTGAGTAAATACTAATATAATAATAAAGTCAAAAACTCATACTCCTTACTCAATCAGGTTCAATATACCATTAATAATCAGTCCTGCACCTGACTCAGTTGTAATTTTTTTAGCATTTGCTGTTTGTCCTGTACCTATATTCGGTTGATTTGAAGTATTTGGAATTATCACCTCGTAATTTAACGATGGTATTTTACCTACGTCCCAATTTGTCGCATCAAACCAATCGGTTGAAGTACTGCCATCCCAGGTGAATTTGTCTTTGAAATCCACGGTATAGTCTTCTGTTTCGCCATAAGTTTCAGTTGAACAAGGACCGGCTCCTGAATACCAGGAAGCTCTGACCCGGATTATATGATTACCGAAATTTGTTGATGTTGGCATTGTGATTTGTGTAGTAGTCAATGCATTTGCCGGGCAAAGAAAATCAGAAAGAAGTTTTTCACCTGCTTCAAATTCTTGGTTGTCATTCCAATCAATCCAAATACTCAATCTCTCCTGATTGTAAGACATCTCAAAACTGACATTATAAATACTGTCCGGTAATACGGGTGTTGAAATATCCGTATAATCAGAATAATGAGAGGCTCCACTGCTATTGTCTATCTGGTTCAGTATAAATCTTTTGATATGCGTACCTACATCTCCATTCGTATAATCCGGTTGACAATAAGTTATTTGTGATTTGGGATTATTGATACCCGGTGCCGAATTATACACTGTTGTTGAACCTGATCCGGTATAATCATATACAATAAAATAATATATGGTAGAAGGTTCGAGATTCGTTACTTCGACAACTGTATTTCCGGGACCATTATAAATAACTTGCTCACCTCCTCCATAAGTTGTATTTGCAGGAGGATCTGTACCATCAGCAGGTGGCGTAAAACTATTTTCCGTATTGATTTTAACAACCCTGTTAGTTCCTGTTCCATTAGTCCAACTTACTCCAATTTTATCTGTTGTGATATCCGAAAAAACCAAATCTTTTGACTGATTGGGATCAGGTGGCAATGTTGTAAAAGTTTTTTCATCACCATAAGAAATGGAATAATTGTTTCTTGCGTATGCTCTTACATAATATGTTGTATTTGGAAATAATTGAGACATGTTGCTTACAAATGCTCCTGTTCCTGTTCCATCTGAAGTAAACCCTACATTTTTACTATAACTTGGATTTGGAACAGTGTCCCATACAATACCTCTACTCGTTATCGCTCTCCCTTTATCATCCGTTATATTTCCACCTGAAGTTGCTGAATAATATGAAATATTTGAAATGTTGTCAGTGCTTAGAGTAGGTGATGCTGTCAATGTAGTAAAACTTTCCTGTTGCCCGTATGATATTCCATCATCATTTATTGCATATGCTCTTACATAATAATGAGTATTGGGATCCAATCCTGTCATTTGACTGGTATAGCTTCCTGTTCCTGTACCTTCATCTGTAAAACCCCAATTAGTCTCTAAAGTAGGATTAGGAAATATCCCCCAAACAATTCCTCTATTTGATACTGATGAAGAACCCTGACTAGTAATATTACCCCCGCTTTGAGCAGAACTATAATCAATATTTGTAACAACTGTTGTTGACAATTCGGGTAAATCCTTGAATATAATACCATAATCTTCCGCTTGTCCATAATCTGGATTGTCACAAGGCCCACTAATGCTGTAAAAGTCACATATAACCCTCATTCTTAATAATTGGTTATACAAAGGAGCAGAAGGTGTTGTAATTGTTATAGTTTGTTCTCCAGTAACCTTTGCCGGAGCAACATATACTTCTTCTCCCGTATCATCAAAATCTCCGTCATTATTGTAGTCAATATAAACATTCCAAAATTCAGAATTCCCTGTTCCCAACTCAACAAGTAGCTCATAATCCGTATTAGATTTTAAAACAGTGTAATCTGTGTTAATAAGATCCAAATATCCTTCAGGGGGATTTGGATTATCCTGCTGAGGTTGTCCTGAATGTTTATCAATTGATTCCAGTACCACATGGTAGAAACCCATACCATAATATCCAAGATTTTGTGTTGCCGGAGTACAACTTGGTGAAACAACACTCAGTACATTTATATAAGAATTAATTGTTTTAGTATCACTTCCATTTGCATTTGTTGCCTGCAAAGACACGTCATAAACACCTGAGGATGTAAATTTAATATCAGGATTTTGTGAATTTGCATTTGTACCATTAACATAAATAAAAGTGGATGGAGATATTGACCATGTCCAGGATGTTGGGTAATTTGATGATATATCTTCGAAATGGATAGTATCACCAACATTGATTACAGTATTGCTTACTTGAAAATTTGCTACCGGTGTTAAATTTTCATCTTGATGAATAGATGATTCCCAAAGTCCCCTGCCAAAAGTAGCTGCCCTGATTTTGCTATCTGTATATCCATAATATATATCCAATTCCGTAATGCTTACTACAGGCAGGTTGCCATCATACGGTATCCAGTCGGACATCGAAGCATCTTTGTAATATACACCTGTTTTGGTTCCTACATATATACCTTCATCTGTATTTTTATCATATACAAAGCATTGAAGATCAGTCCCCGAAGGAATAGTTCCTGATATATCTGTCCATGAATTGCCTTTATCAATTGATTTAAAGACTTTATCCGACTGAATAAGATAAACAATTTCCGGGTCTGTAGGATGACAAATAACATCATCTATCCAACCGGAGTTTGGAAGTTTTGAAGTTAAGTCTGTCCAGGATGGAGTGGCATCATTCACATTATCACTTCTAAATAATTTTTTGTCTTTTCGCGCTCCATAAAAAATATCATTATTGGCAGGAGATTGTGCGATAGCCTGATAATTACTGGAATTGCTACCTCCCAGGTTATCGGATATTTTAGTCCACGTGGGTGGATCATTTCTCACATTATTGCTTCTCCAAATATTTTTATATCCAAAAAACATAGTATTGGGATCTGTAAGATGTAGCATGTAGGGAGTCACCCATGCACCGGATTCATCAATTCCATTTATGCCATTTCCTGCAATTGTACTCCAACTGCCATATCCACCATTTGTAGATCTTTTAATCTGATCTATATAAGTAGAATAAGCATAAGTTGCATCATCATAATCAAAAGCAGATTCCATACCATCACCACCTAATACAGTTGTAAAATCACCATCTTTATAATTGGCAGAGCCATTGTCTTGATATCCGTTGATAACCAGTTCTCTTTTGTATGCTGCTTGTCCTATTCTATATGCCTGAGCTATATTTAAACCGTCACTTATTTGCGTCCATGTATCAAACCAGTCATCAGAATAATATAATCCCCCGTCATTTCCAATATAGATTCTGTCATCTAAGCTATTTTGCCACAGTGAATGTTGATCTGCATGGACTTCTGTAGACCAATGTGTTTTTTTTGTAAAATTCACTCCTCCATCTTCACTTTCATGTATATTAATTGAGCCTACAAGTATATGGTCAATATCAGTAGGATCTACAATCATACATAGATCATAACCAGCCTGGGATTTATCATCACCATCGTTGTATCCCAATATATTAGGATGATCAACAGGAGTAATCCTTGTGAAATTCAATCCTTTATCTGTAGATTTAAAAATGCCTTGAAATGTTTGCGAACCTCCGGTCAGCAAACATAAAACAGAATTGGATTCATCGGCACTAACTCCTATAACCATTCTATTGCATGCAACCAGACCTGAAGTAATCTTAGTCCAAGTACCGCCCCCATCAGTAGATCTATAAAATTCACCATTTGCAGTAGCATAAACATAATCAGGGTCATTAGGATGGTATTTAATATCTTTGTAATTATCATTGTTTGACGAAACATGAACCCAATTTGAAGCTCCATCAGTGGTTTTATATATTCCTCCACTTGTAGCAGCAATCAATATATTTCTGTTAGTGGGATGAATAACCATCATCCCAACTGTCTTGTTACCCATTCCATTATTGAACTGTGTCCAGCTAATTCCTCCATCTGTAGATTTATAAACACCTAAACCGGATGAATTCCCTCCATCTCTATCGCCTGTTCCAATATACATAATATCCGAATTGTCAGGATTTATTAATATACTTGAGACCCCTAAAGTTGGTAGCTGATCTGTATTGCAGGAATAGGTCTGTCCTCCATCTGTTGTTTTCCATAATCCTCCATTTGGTGCTCCTGCCCAGATAATATTGTTATTTGCAGGGTCAAATGCAATTGCATTCACTCTTCCTGTCCCGTTAACTTGACCGGTATTGTTTGCAGGATAAGACTTTGGTCCTATTTCTTGCCAATCCCCATCATTGGTAGCAGGCCCCCTTTCTTTTATTGTGTTTTTATACCTGTAATACGCATTTTTAACTTTATCGGGAGAAGGTAAATTCCCTTCATCATCAATGGTTCCTTCAACTAACCAAACCCAACGTTCAAATTGCTTATAACCCGTACCTTTTTCTTTTTTATGATTTTGAAAATACAAATTATAAGCTCTTTTTGCATCATAAAAATTAACATTATCTCCTTGTATCATATCAAGAAAATGCGGATGAAGTCTTAGCTCTTCATCTGTCCATTTCTTATTTTGTGCATCAAGATTCAAAACTGAAAAAATGGAAATAATAATCATCAAATACAATACTTTTTTCATAGCAAAAAAATTAAATTTAATTATTTAAAACACTAAAAATCTCTAAGTCATATTGACATAACATGCTTTCATCAAATCAAACTCAGGTTAATATTTATCGTAAAAAAAATATCGGATATGAAATCAAAGATAATACTTAAATTAAATTATACTAAACTTTAGAGAAGTTTTTTTTTGTTATATTTTAATTTATATAAGTCTTTGATATGAAATATTCTGATAATATCCAATTATCAGGATAAAATAAAGTGTTTTATAAAATAACCGGAGTTCAATTAATGCTTATGGTAATTATTGTCTGTATGGAAAAAGATTCTTCAAAGCATTCTGTAAACGATATATGCATACTACATGAAAATGCACAAAACATTAGCACTATTAAAGATGGTAAGTTATCGATTGCGCAAGAAATTCAAAAACTCATACTCCTTACTCAATCAGGTTCAATATACCATTAATAATCA
>JALVEG010000377.1 GCA_027031145.1 Saprospiraceae bacterium
GGAATTATCACCTCATAGCTTAAGGATGGTATTTTACCCACATCCCAATTTGTTGCATCGAACCAATCGGTTGAAGTACTGCCGTCCCAAGTGAATTTATCTTTGAAATCCACAGTATAGTCTTCACCTTCGCCATAAGAAACTTCTTCACATGGATCAGGAGCTCCATAATAAGACACCCTTGCCCTTAATATATGATTGCCGGTAGATGCATTTTGTGGAATAGTCATTTGAGTTGTAGTGATGGTATTTGCAGTACAAGTAACATCATCAATCAATTTTTCAGTATCTTCAAATTGCTGATTATCATTCATGTCTATCCAAAGTCTAAGATGTTCGTCCCAGCTTGCAACTTCCACACTTACATCATAAGTTTGTCCGGGTAATAAGGCTGTTGAAATATTTGTAAAATCAGTATAATCGGTTTCACCACTTGTATTGTCTATTTTGTTTAAAATAAATCTCTTAATATAATCATCATCCTCGTTTGAAGAAGAAGGTTGACAATATGTGAATTGTGAAGCAGGATTATCATTAATTCCCGGAGCAGTATTGTAAACAGTTGATGTTCCACTACCTGTATAATCATAAACCCTAAAAAAGTAGGTTGTTGAAGGGGTTAGGTTTGTTACTGTTACAGGCCCATTAGCACCATTAAAAACAACTTGCTCACCTCCGCCATATACTGTATTTGCAACGGGATCGCTACCGTCAGCCGGTGGAGCAAAACTATTTAACGTATTTATTTTTACAATACGATTATCTCCTGTTCCATTAGTCCAGTTTACAGTCATTTTATCTGTTCTGATATTTGAAAAAACTATATCTTTGGATTGATTTGGATCGGGGGGTATAGGTTCATATAAATTACTTTCCCACAATCCTCTTCCATAAGTTCCGGCTCTGATAAGACAGTTGGTAGTATCTGCCATATCATAATAAATCTCCAATTCCCTTACTTCAACATTGGGCAAACCTGTATTGAATTCCGTCCATGCTCCTGTTCCTGTTTTGACAAAGACACCATTATCGGTAGCGACATACAATTCGTTTTCTGTTGTGTTCAATTTATTTTGCACAATATTGTGTGATGGTACTGAAGGCAACCCTGCTGATATATCTGTCCAGTTGGTACCTCCGTCAGTTGATTCCCAAACCGAATTGCCATTATATGTACTTAATGTTACCCATAGAGTATTTTCATCGTCATCACTGACAGTAATATCTGTAATCTGATCTCCAGGCAATCCTGATGTTATATCACTCCAGTTGGATCCTCCGTCGGTTGTTTTCCACAGAGTATATTTTTCTCCCGCATAAATATATTGACTATTGGAAGGGGCAATATCAAGAGTTCTAAATTTTCCTCCCGAATTTAAGTTGTATATCGAAGTCCAGCTGTTTCCCTGATCTGTTGACTTATATATATCTTCATATCCTGCTATTATCGTATTGTGGTCATTGGGATCAATGACAAATGGGGTAACCCATGCGCCGTCAGACCCTGAAGGCTGTATGCTTGTTTTTGAAGACCAATGATTAGTGGTCCTTTTTAAATCACCATAATACAACTCACCATATTGGGTGTTTTCATCGGTAAAATCAATAGCACAATCCATTCCGTCACCACCGATAACATCATCCCACGAACCGGCTGAATAATTTTTTGTTCCGTTATCCTGCAATCCGGTTATCACATCATTATTTACTGTTTGAGCTACTCCGATTTTATACATTTGGCTTATCTGCATCCCGTTTGTTTTATCAGTCCAATTAGCTCCGTCATCAGTAGAAATATAAACGCCTCCGTCATTGCACTCAAAGATATCCCCGTTTGAGCGGTATCTCAATCTGTGTTTATCTGCATGAACAGCCGGTGCGCCATTTCCTGACCAATGGTTTACTATTGAGAAACTCGAAGCTCCATCGGTTGATTTCCATGTATTGACTCCACCAACAAAAACCATATCTGCATCTGCGGGATTTACTGCCAAAGAAAGGTCATACCACCCTTGTCCTCCCGAATCTCCACCATTGGAATTCCATCCTAAGAGATTTTTACTATCGTATGCCAAGCTAAAAGATGCTCCACTGTCGGTTGATTTGTAAACTCCTTTCAATCCGTTATCAGAAGCAGCTATCAAAGCATAAACGACATTTGGATTGTTTGGTGAAACCGCAAGTTCAACTCTTTTGCCATCCGTATTTTTAATCATTGTCCAATTGATTCCACCATCGGTACTGCGCCATATCTCACCTCCATACCTTGTTCCTCCATATAATGTATTAAAATCACCGGGTTTATATTCCAGATCAATAAATCTTTCAGAGCTAAGTTGCGTATTCCACGTAGTTCCCCCATCAGTAGTTTTGTAAACTCCGTCTTTGGTTGCCGCTATGATTATCTGGTTATTATTAGGGTCAGTTATTAATTTATTAACCATTTTACCATTTGCAACACTATATGTCAATCCTGTCGAATTCCATGTTAGTCCTTCATCTGTAGATTTCAACACACCCACACTATTGTTATCCCAATGGTCTCTGTCACCTGTTGCGATATAAATAGTATGAGAATTAGCATAGTCATCGGGGATAAGAATATCACTAACCGCAAGCACGGCAGTACCTTCATTTAGAACAGTCCATGATGATCCTCCATCTGATGTTTTCCAAATACCTCCGGCAGCAGTGCCTACCCAATAAGTGTCGTTATCCGAAGGATGAAATGCTATACAATTGATTCTTCCTATACCATGATAACCACTTGTGGAAGAATTTGGTCCGAGTTGTGTCCAACTTGCATCTCTGGATGTTATTTTACTATTATTGTGGATTGTATAATGTTTTAATATGCTACGGGAATCCAATACAGGAAATTTGCCTGTTTCTTTATCAACTCTCTCTTCCCAGTAATATTCCCATCTTTTGAACTGTTTCCACCCTCCTGCTTTTCTTTTTTCGCCGTTTGTATCAATGTAATACCCATTAACAACTTTATATGGTGCCCAATATTTATTAAACGCATTTTGATAATCATAAAAAGTTAAATCTTCCGACTTTTTAGGTGGCAGCAATTTTGTCCATTGCTGCGAAAAAAGATCGGGAGTAAAAACAAGCAATAATAAAAATATTATCAGGTTTTTAATATTCAACATAGCAAATTGGTTAAGGGTTATTGATGAATATATAAGTAAAATTTTAGTAACTCAGGTAGAATCATCTTGATTGAAAAAAATAGAATTTTTTCATTTAAAAAGTACCCTGCCTGATTAGTTACTAATTTTGTAATTCAACAAAATTGTTTAATTAAAGTTTAATTATAAAGGTAAACTTAGATTAAAAGATACAATAACCTGATTAAATGCTGCAATTATGATGTTTTTATTTTAGATATTCAAATTTATTGTTTCTAAGTCAGAGTTTAAATATTTTTACAAAAAATGAAATATTCCTTTTGTCTGAATCAGAATTGTCTGAATTTCCAAAATCTCCGGAATTTTTAAACCGTTAAACTTTTTACTTTAGCTTTTTAACCATGATATGCGAGTGTCTCAGCCTCGCTTTA
>JALVEG010000378.1 GCA_027031145.1 Saprospiraceae bacterium
AGTTGCTGTTATCCGAATTGAATCCTCATTTTATATTTAATGTTCTGGCTACGATCCAGAATAAAATTTTATTTGAAGAAAAAGAGCTTGCATCCGAATATGTTGTAAAACTATCAAAATTGATGCGAAATTTTCTAAATGCATCCCACAGGGCAAATCTTATGAGCAGCGGCAAACCCGATTATGAAATGCAACTAAGTAAGGAAATCGAATTGCTTAAAGGATTTATTGAATTTGAACAGATAAAAAGCAATTATCATTTTGATTATCATATTGATATTGATAAAGATATTGAACCCGGTTATATAATGCTTCCTCCAATGTTGATTCAACCGTTTGTGGAAAATTCTATAAAACACGGTTTGCTTATGTCTGATAAAAAGGGTAATTTGTGGATCAAAATCGAGAAAAATGAAAACGATCTGGTGATAAATATTGAAGACGATGGTATTGGTATTGCAGAATCGATGAAAATACATAAGAAATATAATAAAACACATGAATCATTGGGATCAAAAATTGTAATGGAAAGAATTGAATTATTAAATAAATTAGGTTATCAAATAAGTATTGATATTCTTGACAGAAAACCCAATGGCACCATTATTAAAATAATCTTAAAAGATGAATTATGAATACAAGAATAGGCATTGTTGAAGATAATATAGATAACATTAATACATTAAAATATATATTGGATCAGGTGGATATTCCGGTAACGATAACCGGTGAAGTACAGACCAAGGAAGAAGCTTATACCTTATTGAAGGAAGGAAGGATCGATCTGGTATTTTTAGATATTCAACTGCGCAAAGGTACTATCTTTGAGGTATTGGAAAAACTTTATGAAGAAAGAGTGAAATTGCCGGAAATGATCTTTGTCACAGCTCATGGAAGCTTTGAAAATGCATTAAATGCCATCAGGTTTGCATGTATAGATTTTATCACAAAACCAATAGATAAGGAGACTATAGACATGGCCCTGAATCGTTTTTTACAAAAAAGGGAATCCAGTCATGGTGATATTCAGAAACAGGTTAATTTTCTTTTAAATTTATTGAGTCATGATATTCAAAACCCCAAATCAATAGCTATTAATCTTCCTAAAGGTATTCTGGATTTTATAGATCTGGAAGAAATAGTATATATTCAGGCTGACGAAAATATGGCAAAAGTCAAGCTTGTCAACAATAAAACATTACGTTCTGTAAAGCATTTGGGCTATTATATAGAATTGCTTTATGGTCACAGAGAATTTGTACAAATAAGCAAATCACTTCTCGTCAATACTGTTCATCTTAAACAGTACAATCACAGGGAAAAATCATTGATCCTAAAAAATGGAGAAACCCTTATAGCTTCACATCGTTTTAGCCGCAATCTAAAAAAACAGTTGCTGGAAGCACAGCAAAAAAAACCGGGATTATTGGGGAAATGGCTGGGAAAATAAGTTGAATTTTACGGTTATTATAATTATTGGCACGCTTATTATTTTTTTCTTGATTTATTGATAGAAATAGTGTTAGTTTAAGCATAGAAATTCTTATGAGAGCATAGTGGTTCAACCTGTCCAACGTACAATGTACTTTGGCAGATGGATAGGTGCAGAAATTTTCATCTTTTTATTAACAAAAATATTTCAAATACATGAAAACATTATTATTTTTAATAATCTTCCCTCTGACAATTCTCTCAATGAGTATTAATAAATCCGGGGCGCAAACATTTTATTTGAAAGAAGTGGTCTTGGGAAACAGTTATGATCCTTCAAACAGGACTTTTTCCTGGAAAGCAGGTAAATATTGTCCATATAACTGGAATATGGAAGTGATTCGTACTGATGCTTTTGGAGGAGAACTTTTGCTTCATACCGCACCCGGAACAAAACCTAATTGTCAAAGAACCTACAGGATAAAATGGACTTTTGATAAAGATATCAGTCAGGTTTCTTGCGGAGAAAAAATATTTATAGATGTTACTAATATTCCAATAGTTAAAAATGATTGCGGGATCTTTGTTTGGGAAGGAGACATGAATCCCAGTAGTTTTACAATTCTAGCCGGTTCCGGTGTGGGTGAATCATCTTTGGTTTATGAGATAAGGACTAAAGATCCAAAAGGAGCATACAGGGATTATGTTTTTTTACATTATCCAGGGCATGTTGTACAGGGAGAACCCTATTCAAATCCCGAAGGGTTTCCAAATTGGCATCTTCACAATTCTCGATTAGTATTAAATGTGTGTGCACGCAAAGATTTCGCAAATGAAGCAAACGGAGGTTCTTTTACTTTTCGAATTGGAAATCGCGGGATCAGTTTTGATATAGTTTACCTTTATTCAAAAAATTTCAGTGTTACAAAGCCGAAGGTGATTAATAATTTGCAAGTTCCTGTTATAACACATAATATTCAAAATGCAGAAGGTACATATTGGATGAATATCAAAGTACCCGGAATATTGCAGGGTTATAAAGGAAAGCAGATACAACTTGTAATAAGGTTTGTTGATGATCAGGGTAATTTTTTACCTGGAAATACTTCAGATTTTCGTTATGTTGACGGTGCAGGAAAAGCAGCTACAGGTTCCGGATTAATAAATATTACTACTGATAGTTATGATATTGGAACCTTACAAATTTGGATGCCGTATTATGCGCTAAATCTTCCCTATACCGGAGGAAAGCAGACATACAATTTAAGAGCATTTGCAGAACTGTTTGTCGATGGAAAAATGGTTTCCCAGTCACAATATGTTACGATGCAGGTAAAATGGTGATAAATATCATTAAATATTCATTGTAAATTTTTCAATCATGAAAAAATCAATAATTTTATCTATATATCTATCAATTTTATCTTTATCTCTTTTTGCTATTAAAAATCCTAAACTACCTAGTGTAAAAAATAGCAAAAATGTATCTTATATCCCCTGGATAAAAAATTCCGGTCAGTTTAATAATAATATTGCATTCAGCTCAAAGACATTTGCCGGCAATATTTTTGTGAAAAATAACAGAGATATCGGATACCAAATTATGTCTGCAGGCAAATCTATGGTATTTTTGGAAGAAGTATTTCTTAATTCGATTAAAGCGGATTCTAAACCGAAAGGATTAGATCAAACAACAACCAAAGTCAATTATTTTATCGGTAAGAAAGAAAATCACCACACCGGTATTCCAACCTACAAAATAATCGATCTCGGAGAAGTCTGGGCAGGTATCAATGTGCTGTTAAAAGCAACAAATAAAAATTATGAAAAAATATTTATTTTAAATCCGAGGTCTGATCCCGGACAAATAAATATTGAGATCAAAGGTGCTTGGGATATTTGCAAAACCGGTGATGAAGAACTACAAATAGACTTATCAAATAGTGATATTTGTTTTACAAAACCAAAAGCATGGCAGGAGATAAATGGAAGAAAAATTGAGGTGAATGTAACCTACAAAATTATTTTAAAAGATAATACTTATTCTTATGGATTTGTTTTGGGAACTTATGATACGGAATATCCTCTTTATATTGACCCCTTGCTTGCATCAACTTATTTTGGAGGCAATTATTTAGATCAAATATATTATTTAGCTGTTGGTGAAAATGACAAGGTCTATGTTACAGGTATTACTAATTCAGATACTTTTCCGGTTTCTTCCGAAGCATTTGATACAAGCTATAATGATTTTGAAGTTAATGATTTTAACATTTATGATATATTTATTGCCAGATTTTCTAAAGACTTGGATTCATTAGAAGTGTGTACTTATATAGGTGGATCAAAGAAAGATGAAGTTAGTGGACTGGTGATGGATACATCAGGTAATGTATATATTTCAGGAACCACTCACTCAGATGATTATCCTGCGACAGCAAACGCTTATGACAATACATTTAATGGAGATGAAAATGTTCAAAATGCTATAATAAAATTAGGCGATGTCATAATATCCAAGTTAGATTCTAATTTATCAATTCTAAAAGCCTCAACTTTTATCGGAGGAAAAAAAGGAGAAGGAAGTTATGGTATGACAATTAATAAAGATCAGGATATATATATTACCGGAATATCTTTTGATACCGGTATTCCTAAAGCAGGTCCTCAATTTCATCAAAACAATTATCAAGGGACATTCTTTTTAAAAATCGACAACAAACTTTCTAATATTTTGGCATCTAACAGTATTGGTATTCATACGGGTTTATATGACGGACCTACAGATATCTGTGTTGATACATCGGGAAATATCTTTGTAATAGGTACCACAACAATTTTAGATGCATTTCCGGTAACTTCCGGATGCTATGACAATAGTTATAATGGTGGATCATTTGATGGCTTTATTATGAAATTGAGTTCCGATCTTTCGCAAAATCTGGCTTCAACATATTTTGGTAGTCCGGGTAAAGAAGATATTGCAGGTATTACTATCGATTCATCAAATAACATTTTCATTACAGGATACACGGATTCGGACAAATTTCCGGTTACAAATAATGCTTATGACACCACTTATAACGGAAAATACAGCCAGTATGGAGGAGATGCTTATATAGCAAAATTTAATAATGATCTTTCAACTCTGTTTGCATCGACTTATTTAGGAGGAAAATATGATGATTATGGATGGAAAATTATTGTAGATGATAAAAATGATGTTTTTGTTTATGGCGTAACTGGTTCATCAGACTTTCCAATATTTTGCAATTCCATACAATATGAAAATTCAGGTGTCTTTATTACCCTCTTTGATTCGATGTTGTCAAATTTGAAAGCATCTTCCATATTGGGAGTAAATCTTGGTAAAATATTTCCGGGTGCCCTAAAACAAAATAATAATAAAGATCTGATTATTTGTGGCAATACAAGCTCGGAGAATCTTCCGGTTATTAACCCGTATGACAGTACATACAATGGAGGTTACAGTGATGGATTTATAGCAAAATTAACACCGGATCTTATTAATTATTCACCTTGTTGTACTTATTTGAAATATCCAATGTATCGACAAGATAATGTTCCTGCAAATGTAGAATTGAGATGGGATATTGCTTTAGGAGCAACAGGTTACTATGTGTCAATTGGTACGGTAGATGACCATTATTCGATTCTAAATAATATGGATGTAGGTAATGAGCTAAGTTATTTTGTAAATGATTTACCTTGTGACGATTCTATTTATGTGACAATAACTGCATATAACGATGCAGGAATAGCTATGGGACCCTATTGCTGGACATCTCATTTTTATACCGTCAAAACACCTGAAATGGTAATGATATACCGATCTATTTGCGATGGAGATAGTGTTGAAATTGAAGGCAACATATATACAGAATCCGGTATTTATGAAATAACTACCGAAGCAAAAAAAGGATGTGACAGTATAATAGAATTAATTCTTGATGTTAATTCAGGTTCATTTGTTTCAGATTCAATATTTATATGTGAGGGAGATTCTGTATCATGGTTTGGTAAATATTATCGGGAAGAAGGGAAATATTATCAATATTATACAAATATTTACGGTTGTGACAGTATTTATGAGTTGGTTTTGAATATTAATCCCAAATATGAATCAATGTCGGTTAAAGAAATTTGTCCTTATGATACATTGATATGGGAAAATCAAAAAATCTTTTCAGAAGGAATATATACTGCAAATTATCAGACTATAAACGGATGTGATAGTATATTGAAACTCGAAGTGACAGTATTACCTGAATATTTCTATTATGATACTATGAATATTTGTGATGGAGATACTCTGGAATGGCAGGGAGAATATTATAATACTCAGGGAAATTATGAGAAATTATTTCAAACAGTAAACGGATGTGATAGTATATATTATCTTAACCTAAATGTAAATAGTAGTTACAATTTTGAAGAAAAATTATCAATTTGTGAAGGGGATTCATTGGAATGGCAGGGGAAATTTTATAAAAAAAGTGGAAATTATAAAAAGCAATATCAAACAATATACGGATGTGACAGTATCTATAATTTAACTCTTGAAGTAAATGAGAATTACTATATTGAAGAAAAAATTTCTGTTTGTCAGGAAGAGACAATTGAATGGCAGGGATTGATTTTATCCGAACCGGGGGAATATTTTGCAGAATACAAAACAGTATTTGATTGCGACAGCATACACAAATTGCTGTTAACTAAAATCGAAATAGATACATCAATCACAGTTTCAGGGGATAACTTAATCGCAGTTGAAGATGAAAATGCATCTTATCAGTGGTTAAAATGTCCCGGTTTTGAAATAATTGATAATGCAACACAAGCTATATATTTAGCAACACAAAGCGGTTCGTATGCTGTGGAGATAACAAAAGGAGCTTGTATTGACACTTCATCTTGTATTGAACTGGTACATTCGCGTTTAAATGAAATAGAAAATCCAATAGATTATAATATATTTCCTAATCCTGTATTCAATAAACATTTTACAATTCATCCAGGTAATATAGACAAAATTTATTCAATTGAAATAATTGATATTAATGGTAAATGTGTAATTAAATTGGATGAATTATTTGGCATACAGAAAATAGAAACACATTCATTAAAATCCGGTGTGTATATAGTTTCAATAAATACCGACAACAAAAAAACTAATAAAAAAATAGTTTTAATAAAATAATTAAAATAAAAACTTGAAAATTGTATGAATAGATGTGTTTTTTGAAGAAAAATGCAAAATATCATAATCTATATCTCAAAATTAAAGAAAAATAGCGTAACTTTGTATATATTAAATAAATGCTTGACAAATTAATACTTATCAGTATTATAGAAGAATTTTTCAGAATTTTCTCAATGAAAAGTCAACGAGGAAATATGATCAAAACACTTGATTTTAACAGTAGACTTATAGCTCCAAGAATGCTTGTTTTTCAGATGCCATTATTTATACTGATATTAAAATATTTATGATGGTAGTTTCTCTATTTGTGAATTAGAATTGACCTTTCTGACCATAACGGTCTTATCATTTTAAATCTAAGAAAGATGAAACTTTATTACTTACTACTAATTTCAATTTTATTTTCTTTTACTACTTTTGATAATGACCGAAATGTTTCCGGCAAAATTTTGTGTCCTAAGTCGGATATTGTTATTTCGGAGAATGTTATATATGACTACATTGAAATTCCTAAAGGGATAACCTTATGGATCGAAAACGATCTCTCTATCATGAGCAGATCAGATATAGTGATTGATGGTTTTGTTAAATGTTTACCTTTAAGGAAAGGTAAGAAATCATTAAATGGAATAAATATTTACTTTGAATCTTCGAAAAATATTATTATTAACGGTACAATCACTGCAAGTGATGGTTTAAATAGTTATTTGCCGAATAAAGCGGGTGGCAAAGGAGGAAGTATTTCTTTGATTGGAAAGGAGATCTGGTTAAGTAAAAATTTGAAGGCAGGAGATGGAGGAAATGGCGGACTAAATGCCAGGGGTGGAGACGGAGGAAATATCCTGATTTTTGGCAGAGTTAAATCACTGGTTCCACATAAAGTTACAATCCGGGGAGGTAAAGGTGGAAATGGAGGAAATGGAGAACCGGGTAAAAATGGAGAAGATGGAGGAAATGGTGGAAATGCTATTATTTTAGGTAATGGGTCAAATGGTACCGATGGAGGCCCGGGTACAGATGATTTTCAAGCTGATGCTTCAAATGGTACTTCCGGTGGAGCTTGTGCAGATGGTACTTCCGGCAACGATGGAGCTGATGCAACCGGTGGTCCAGGTGGAGACGGAGGTAAAGGTGGAGATGCAACACCAGAATTTGGAAATGGAGGAGATGGAGGAAAAGGTGGCAGAGGGGGGCATGCTCACGGTGGAAATGGAGGAATTGGAGGAAATGGGGGTGATTGTACAGATGGACCTGCAGGAGATGCAGGAGATGGAGGAAATGGGGGAAATGCATTCGGTGGAAATGGTGGTAGAGGAGGAGATGGAGGAAATGCCTTTGAAGAAGGCTTAGGTGGAAACGGAGGAGATGGTGGAAGCGGAGGAAATGCAAGAGGTGGTAATGGAGGAGATGGTGGAAATGGAGGAAATGGAAACGAAACCTATGCAGGCGGAAATGGAGGAAATGGAGGAAATGCAGGAGCTGCGACTGCAGGAAATGGAGGAGATGGTGGAAATGGTGGTGTTGGAATTGGGACTAAGGGTGGAAATGGAGGAAATGGTGGCTTTGGAGGTACCGCCGATAGTTCTCATGGCGGTAATGGTGGAAATGGTGGAAACGGAAATCCGGGTGGTTCAGGAGGTAATGGAGGTGTAAAAAATACTTCTAACTTTGGATTAGGTGGAATGGGTGGAGGACCAGGACCAGGTAATCCTCCCGGAAACCCTGGTATAGATGGAGGTGATGGTCATGCTTATGATTGTTATGATGGGACTGCCGGCACATCGGGGACAGATCTGGCTGTTGATTTATTATACTTTTTTGTAGAATTAGACAATAATTTAATCGTTTTAAATTGGGAAACTTTCTCAGAAACAAATAATGCGGGCTTTGAAATTCAACAAAGTATGAATGGTAAAGACTGGTTTGTAATAGCATTTGTAGAAGGTAAAGGTACTTCGTATGAAAATCAGAAATATATTTATAAGCATAAAACGGACAAAACGGGAATACTGTATTTCCGCCTGAAACAAATTGATTTTGATGGTAATTTTTGGTACTCAAACATTATAAGTATTGATGTTTTCAATTCAACTTATGATGTATTAATACTTCCAAATCCAAGTACGGGTAAGATAACAATTTCTCTACCATCCAATGAAATAATAAAAGGACACTATACTGTTTATAGCTATACAGGAGAAATTGTTAGTTCAGGTAAAATAACTCCGTCTAATTTATCTAACAAATCATTGGTTATTAATTTGCAATTTCTTTCGAAAGGAAATTATATTTTATATACATATATTAATGGAAAAACAAACGGCACTAAAATAGTGATTCAGTAAACAATAGCTAGTGCATCAAATAACTACACATATATTTGTTAAGGAATAGCAAAAAACAATTTTATTCAATTTTAAAGATTTTTTGCAGAATGTTGAATAAAAAGAAGAAAAAGTACGCTGAAGCGCACTAAATAAAAACAACGAATTATACATTACCCCCAAATAAATTTGGGGGCTAATCTTATGATTTGTACTGTGAAATTATTTACTGTGATATAAGAATAGCCCCTAACTTCAGTTAGGGGTTATGAGAGTAACATAAATTATGAGTAGAGTGCGCTTCAGCGTACTTAACTATTGAAAAAATGAATGGGTATTTATTTTATGCGTAGAGCACTAATATCTGTTTTCGTGCAGATACTATTTATATCATTTTCAAAAAGGTGTTGGTAATTGAATAGGTATTTGTGTATTTAAGGTATGGTTTTATTAAATTGTAACTACTCAGGTAGAGTCATTTTAATTGAAAAAAATCGAAATTTTTCATTTTAAAAGCACCTGCCTGAGTAGTTACATTGAATTTTGTTTTGATTTATTTTCATTTATTTAGAAATGTGGATAAAATTTGATTCATATCAAAATTTACCTCTTG
>JALVEG010000379.1 GCA_027031145.1 Saprospiraceae bacterium
TATAAAGCCTCTGCGAGTTCAGATTGTCTAGGGAGTGGAACGTAAAATTTAGGAAAAGTTTCGTAAGGCTAGTCTTTTTTGTTACTTTTTTCGACGATGGAAAAAAGTAATGATAAAATAAAAAATTCCGTATCTTTACATAGCCAAATGATTTCAGATTAGCGATTTCAGATTTAAGATTTTTTTAAAGATGAACTTTCAACTAAATTACAAAGACCACCTAGGCAACAACCGCCTAAGCTACACGCTAGACCCCGAAACCCACCAAATAAAAATACTCGAAGAAAACCATTATTACCCGTTTGGTTTAAAACACGGCAACTATAACGCCATACGCAAAGACGTCAAATACAAAGAACAAGCCGCCAGCAAAAAAGAAGTCAAACAAGTGGTGCCGGAAGCGGTGAAGTTTAAGTATTATTACCAAGAACAAGAACGCCAAGACGAACTGGGTTTAAACTGGGACAGTTTTAAATACCGCAACTATGACTACGCCATTGGGCGGTTTATGAGTGTGGATCCTTTGGCGGAGAAGTATCCTTATAATTCCACTTATGCGTTTCAAGAGAACAAGCTGGGCTTGGGACGTGAGTTGGAGGGGTTAGAGTTGGGTCCTAAAATGGATGTCTATATAGCTAATTATAATGCCCCTAAACATAATATGACTGTTCAGGAATATTTGGATAAGACACGGCCAACATTAAATATTCATTCAAGTTCAAGTTCAATAAATCCGAATTATAAAATAGGAACCGGAACGTTGTGGTCGAGTGATGCCAATCCTAATAATATGGACAGGATGACACCTGAGGAAAAAGCACATTCCGACGACCACCAACCTTGGAGTATTGATATGGATAATGGATTTAATATTATGTTATCGAGTTACAGACCTTCCGGGACAAAGAACAATTCATATAACGTGGCTAAAAACTTTGATAGCACTGTTGACGCAGTAAATGAAGTTACACAAGATAATACCGGACAAACCGGAAATACAGATACGGCTCAAAATACAGGGAATAATGCAGGTAGTGGGGATAATGCCTCGGGTCAAATTAGTAATTCTAATACTAGTCAAAGTACACCGGATACGATATATAGATATCAAGTATTTTATCCGGGACAAACTCTACCAAGTATCGATATTCCTGTCAATGGACAACATAAATTAGATAGTGTCATAAATAATACTTTTACAGGTAATAGACCTCAAAAAAGAGTAATTACAAAAACTATTGTGAATGATAATAATTCAACTAATGAAAATCAAACAAATTCTAATTAAAATTATAGTTTTTTTAATCTTTATAGTCTTTATAAAATGTGAAAAAACAATTGATAAAACAAAAATAAATCCCAATACCAAAGTAAAGTTTAAAGTTTATTACTATAAAGACAGCCCTAAGGTTTATTGTTCCGGATGGGTAAATGTAGATAATGAAAAAATAGGCAGATGGTCATATTTTAATAAAAACGGCCAATTAACGCAAACTTTTGAATACAAAATTATTAATGGAGAGAGACACACAAATCAAGGTTGGGTTTATCGGAATAGCATCAATGACACAAACTGGGATAGAAGTATTTTTTATAAAATTAGTGGTTTGAAGACAAAGTATAAAGTTGGAGATTCTCTAAAACTTAAAATTAGTGCAAGAAAAATTCTTAAAGATTGGACAACAATTTTTTATTACGGAGATGCTATTAATGATGATTTTTCAAATTTAAAAAAGATAGAGCTTGACAGTTTTGTTACCAAAGATACTTTTGCTTATTTTACCAAACCGTTGTTAGAAAAAGGTTGGAAAAATTTTAGAAGTGTTATTGAACAATATGTTTATAAAAATAAAAATGATACAATGGTAAAGATTATGAGAAGAATGTATATAGATGAGAAATATTTTGTTGAATAGGATACTTATTCCTGCTACCACACAACTGCATCGTGTGAAAATTCAAAAAGACAAAACAATCTAAAATATCACCCGCTCCGTCGGTGTCTCTGCCACCGACGACACCTTTTATACGCTAAACATTAATGCAAAGAAAAACATAAATTACAAAGTAATTGAGAAGCTAAAATCTTACCTCAAAAAGTAAGAAAAAACACATGCAGTTTGCGGTCATCCCCCCGCCATACGAAGGTTTTCCGTAAATTTCAAGTTTTTCGGACTTAAAAACAATCTGCTGTTCGAGCAAAATGAAAAGTTTTATAGAAGGCTAATTTCTCAATAAATTCAAAGTTTGATTAAGGATATAAAGCCTCTGCGAGTTCAGATTGTTTAGGGAGAAAAACGTAGAAATTAGAAAAAGTTTCGTAAGGCTAGTCCCGACAGACGTCGGGATTGTTACTTTTTTCGGCGATGGAAAAAAGTAATGATAAAATAAAAAATTACCTATCTTTACACCGCCATGGGAACCAAGCTACAAAAAACCGTTGATTACAACACTTATCAGGTGATAACCGACTACCGCGACGGCTACCAATACGAAACCAAGCCACAAGCATACGGCGGGCGTGGCTATGCCGAGCT
>JALVEG010000380.1 GCA_027031145.1 Saprospiraceae bacterium
CGCCTATCACCCCAGCGGGCATGTCGAAAGAGGCCCAAGGGAGTTGCGGCTGTTTCCCCAGGGGAAAGATGCATGTTGCCCCTAGGTCAAGATACAAGAGGAGTTTCAAGTGTGTTGACCAATTATAGATCATCCAATTATAGATTGTTGAGTACGAGAAGGTAGAAGTAGCATCATTATGGTGAAGCGCTGCGGGGAAAGCTTGTTTAAGTAGGGCAGCTCATTATTAGCAGCGTATCGCGAATCGCGGCGCTACATATATTTGGCTGAATATTGTAGGATTGTGTACATGATAGCTTCTGAAGCGCGTACGGCCAATTTTGGGCTTCTAGTCGCACATACTCAAAATATAGGTGACGACATCCAAGCTATTGCAGCCAGGCAGTTCCTTCCGTGGGTTGATTACCATATCGACCGAGAGTCGCTATCTGATTTCGCTGCTAATAGTAATGTGTATACAATACTAAATGGTTGGTTCTTGCATCGCACACGTAAGTGGCCGCCATCTCGCAGTATCAAACCTCTTTTTATTTCATTCCACATCGCTACGTCCACAGGCAAGAAACTATTGTCAAAAAGCTCCCTTCGATATCTAGAACAACACCAACCGATCGGGACCAGGGATTTACACACCGCGGATTTGCTAACCCGCCACGGCATCGAGGCATACTTTAGCGGCTGCTTAACCTTAACGCTCAACGGATTTGCCTCATCCGATCACGCACGAGCAACGAGCGGTGTGCTTGTTGTCGATCCGCCGCCAGAAGTTGATGCTGCAATTCGCACTAAGGGATTGAAGGATACAACTTTCGCGACGCAGATGTTACACTTGTCTTCAAGTGATAAGTACAGTCGTTCAATGTCAAGCATAAAGCAACTGATCAAACGGCTAGTACCTAGTCAACTCTATGGCGAACTTCAATACATGTACACAGGTAGAAGCCCATTGAATCTTGAACATAGGCTTCTCCTTGCCGAAAAACGGCTTGAGCAGATTGCTGCAGCAAGGCTTGTGATAACCTCTAGATTACACGTCGCACTCCCTGCTGCAGCCCTAGGTACGCCCGTTATTTTTGCGCCCAAAGACATTAACGATCCGCGCTTCGAAGGTCTCAAAGAACTTGTCATTACTATATCACCAACTGACCTGCTTTCGCATCTAGAAGACTACATCGCGCACCCGCCAGCTGCACCTAGCCTCGATCGCATTACAAGCTTACAATACGCAATGCGTACACGTGTTCAAGAATATGTTAATCGAGCTCTTTCCGGAGCCTCATAAGGCGACGGTACGCTAAATACAATATTATGTATATAACATTTTGTATAGCTGCCTGGGCAACCCTGCTACAAGGATAACTCCTCAGTATATTTACTGTCACTGCATATGCGCCGAGCGTTAACATTGTGGCAAGCACAGCCGAGAAAGGGAATCCAACAAGCGGAAATATTTTCATTCCTACGGTAATGCTCATAACTAATGCCAATGCATATGCCGCGATCGACGAATATACTGCTCCCAGTAGCCCAATCTGAGGAATAAGCAAATAGTTAAGTATTAGATTCACTATTGATGTTATTATCATAATAACTGCTAAGTAACACGTGCGCTTGCTAAAATGAAATGCTCTATCATAGTGGTACATGCGAATAGTATTCAGGTATATCGCTATTGCTATTGTTGGCAGTATTGTAACAGCAGTTCTTGTGTACTCTGCGCCCAGAAGAGTAGCTACGACATCTCTGTATAGCATAACCGTGGCCGCAACAGGCACTCCTACAAGCATTAATGCAGAAAGGTTCTTTGCTAATAAGCTTGATAATTCTCTGCTCGACTTTTGCGAAAGCGCGCGCACCATAAGCGGAAATGAGGCGAGCGCAAGTGCACTCAATGGAAGATTTATAACGCCGTTGACTAATTCAAAGCTTGCAGCGTAAATACCGGCCTCCGCACTTCCCTTAAAGTATGCAATCATAAGTCTATCGGTATATATCACAAGCGCAGCACCAAACAGGCTCACTGATAGAGGCAATCCGTAAGGGATGATTTCCTTGAGTAGTAGCCATCTTGCCGTAGGGGTTAGTCCCCCTGGATGAGTAAAAACAAATTGAAAATCGGCGTATCTCCTTGCTACAACGATTGCTATCATCGTTCCTATTACTATTCCTATTGCTGGTGCGTAGGCAGCAAAGCCTGTCAAGGCAGCTGATATTCCAACTAAAAGATAGAGCATACCTCTCGTGACTACCATCATTAGTACTGCAAAGGGATTTAGACTAGCCCGCAAGGTTTCGTAATATAAGTCATAAATTGCTAGCGCAATGGTTGATATGGCGACTAATACAACCCACTGTCTCGTAAATGGTAGTCCACCTGCAGAAACAGTATTAGGTATTATGACTATTACAACCCCAGCCAAGCAGAGGTATACGAGGGATAATGCCTTAAACGAGAATGAGATGGCATCGATAAGTACAGATCTATATTTTTCATCCGGCCAAAACCGTAGAGCTGAGAGTTT
>JALVEG010000381.1 GCA_027031145.1 Saprospiraceae bacterium
TTATTCAAAAGGAATTTTAAATAACAATAAAGGAGCAACTATTGATTTAACAGCAGGAAGAATAAATTCAAATACGGGAAGTACCTTTACAAATAATGGTCTGGTGGTTTCTACAAAGGACGGAGCGGGCGTGTATACTGAAGGTACCTCAATAAATAACGGTTTTGTTGATTGGAATGGAAATTCAAATAAGTTTTCTTCAGGAACAACAGGAACAATAACAGATAACGGTATTATCCTTGATAACAAACAAGCATCATTAAGCACAGGAGATGATGGTGACGGAAATGATTGTACCGCAGATATAGCTGAAGTGGATTATAAATGGAATGACGGAACAAATGATTATCAGGCAACATCCACCGGTAAAGTTACTTTTTCTTCTTTCGCATCATCTTTATTGCTTAAAACATCTGAATATGGCGATAATGTTCAGATTACAGTTAATGATGTTTGTACTTCATTACCTTTAGTTCTTAACTTTATAAAAGCAAAAAGAGAGAAAAATTTTAATATTATTAGTTGGGAAACCTTCTCGGAGGATAATGTTGATTATTTTGAACTGCAAAAAAGTACTGATGGTGTTGATTTTAACAGGTTGATTATTAAGGATTCAAAAGATATATACGGAAATTATTATGAATTTAAAGATAATGATATTGATAATAAAGCGTCTTTTTATAGATTGGCTGCTTTTGATTTGGACGGGTTAGTAACATATAGTGAAATAGTTTCAGTAATAAATAACAGTCAAAAAGATTTTGTGACTATATATCCTACAACTGTTAAAAATACAGACCGCCTGAATATAATTGTAAATTCAAAGGATAAAAAAGTTGATTTATATATATATGATATAAAAGGTCGGGAAATTTTAAAATTTAGTGATAATGAACAAAAGTCAAATATTGATTTAACTGATTTCAACCCGGGATTATATATCGTAAAAATTATTTCTTCAGGAAATATATATACAAAAAAGTTTTTATTGGTTAAATGATATGTAACTACTCAGGTAGTTTAATTTATTGATTGTATGAGAGTTGAAAGCATAATAATATTTTCTCAATTATCCTTTCCCTTTTAAGGGAAACAGCTTGCCCCGTGAAACTAACGAAGTGTTTAACAGGGGGAAAGGGTTCTAAATAGAAAGTTTTGAAAGTATTATTATGCAAATATGATATTTCAGTGTATTTCATTTCGTTTTTTATAAATATTTGACCTGAGTAGTTACAATGATAAAATTGGTTTATAGTGTTATGTACTCCCGAAAATATTTTTTTTGGGAGTTTTTTTTCACTTATTACTAAAGTAATAGACTATTTTCTTAAAATTGTAAAGGATGAATTTATTAAAATCAGGTTTTTTATTAAAAATAATCATTTTTCAATTAATATCTTATTCCGGAATTGCTCAGATCACACCGGCTGAAATGATAAAAAACATAGATCGCGGTATTAACCTGGGCAATACCCTTAGCGCACCATACGAAGGTAATTGGGCACCGGCAGTTAAAGAAAGTTATTTTGAAGATGTGGCTTCAGTCGGTTTCAAAACAGTTAGAATACCAATCAGGTTTGATAAACATACTACTTCTATGGAAGAAGTCGATTATATTGATGATCAGGGCAATTATACCGGTAGTATTAACGATTATGTAGTAGATTCCTCATTTCTTAACAGAATAGAACAAGTTGTATCATGGGCTTTGGATCATGACCTGATCGCTATTATTGATGTTCATGGAGATAAGTGGTTTTGGGAAAGTTATAAATCAAAAAGCGAATTTTATAAGACAGGAGCAGACAGGAAGGCTGCTGAAGACAGATTCAAAGCAATATGGAGAGATATTTCCCTGAGGTTTAAAGATTATAGCGAAAACCTGTTGTTTGAGATTATGAATGAACCTTATTTTGCGATGAATGCCGATCAGGTTCATAATACAAATCTTGCGATACTTGATATCATTAGAGAGCATAATCCTACGAGAATCGTAATTGTGACCGGTGGAGGAAAAAATTCATGGGAGACTCCTTCAACTATAAAACCTGAACTATTAGCTTCGGATAAGTATTTAATAGCTACATTCCATTATTATAAGCCAGGTGAGTTTACCAGATCAGGCAGGGAGGGATTTAACGATTTTGATTGGGGTACAGATGAAGACAAATCTGAAGTAGATATGCATTTTGATTATGTCAAGTCCTGGTCTGTTGCTAATAATATTCCGGTATTGCTTGGAGAATTTGGTGCTGACAATGAAGGAGGATACAATTATTATAAAAAGAAATATGGCGCTTTTGGTGGACCAACAGTTGAATCCAGAGAAAATTATCATCGATATATCGCCGATGCTGCAATTTCCAGAGGATTTGGATTTACTGTTTGGGATGCAGGAGAAAAAGCGAGTAAAACTATCTATTTGGCATCTTCACGTTCATGGGTGAAAGGAGTGAAAAATGCGGTTTTAGGCATTTCTACATCTGCAAAAACAATAATTAACTATCCGGATGCCGTGATATATCCAAATCCCTGCACGGATATTATTCATATTGATAGTGATCAGGAAATTAAAGCAATTCATATTTATGATCAAAAGGGTTTTCCGGTAAAAAATCAATACAATAATAATTTTAAGGTTGATTTAACTGATCTTCCAACAGGTTTTTATTACATTGCAATTTATTTTAATAATAACAAGATTAAAACGTTTAAACTTTTAAAGGAGAAATAAAAAAAACGTGTATAAGACAGGTAAGGTGTATTTCATTTTTTTGCATTGCGGGCTGATTCTCCTTTATTTATCCCTTTGGGAGGAGTCAGAGGCAAAGGGATGGAAAAGCAAAAAAATGAA
Organism: Saprospiraceae bacterium; assembly: GCA_027031145.1. GTDB lineage: Bacteria > Bacteroidota > Bacteroidia > Chitinophagales > Saprospiraceae > JADJGA01. The sequence continues at coordinate 2,855 of JALVEG010000381.1, forward strand.
ATACGCAATACCTATAAAAAAGCACAAATACAAACGGATTTAATATATACGGATTCTGATTTTATGAAAATAATTCATTTCACTATACTGTCTTTTTCTCTTACGTTCTTTTTTGCATGCAATAAAAGTGATAAAGGCAATAAAAAACAATTTCCAGCACATAGTAAAACATTAAAACAAAGCTTTGCCGGAAGCAGTGCCTGCAAGGAATGCCATCAAAAAGAATATAAAGACTGGTTGGGTTCCGATCATCAGTTAGCAATGCAAAAAGCCGATTCAAACTCTGTTCTTGCAGATTTTAATGATAAAAGATTTAAGTCAAAAGGAGTTGATTATCATTTTTATAAAAATAACGGGGAATATTTTGTAAATACCGAAGGACATGACGGGAAATACCATGATTTTAAAATAAAATATACTTTTGGCGTTCGTCCGTTGCAACAGTATATTGTGCCTTTTGAAAAAGGGAAATATCAATGTTTGCTTTCTGCCTGGGATACCAATTCATCAAAATGGTTTGATCTGCAACCCGATCTAAAAATCAAGCATGATGAATGGATGCACTGGACCGGTGGAAGTATGACCTGGAACAATATGTGTGCCGATTGTCATTCTACTTTTGTTGAGAAAAATTACGATGAATCCACTGAAAGCTATAATACGACTTTTGTTGAAATAAATGTCGGATGTGAAGCATGTCACGGGCCAGGAGCTCAGCATATTGAATACTATACAAACAGGGATAAATATAAAGATATACTTCCGCCGAAATTTTATTTGGATAACAATATGGATTCAAAGGAATTGGTACAAAAATGTGCCAGATGCCATTCCAGAAGATCTATGGTCACTAATTCTTTCAATTTTGAAGGGCACTATCTGGATTATTATTTTCCCAATCTTATCAATTATCCGGTTTATGAAAAGGATGGACAGATACAAGACGAAGATTATGTTGTAGGCTCCTTTATGCAGAGCAGGATGTATAATTTGGAAGGTGTGTCCTGTAGCAATTGTCATGATATGCATACCATGAAGCTGAAAAAAGAAGGTAATGATTTATGTCTTCAATGCCATGAAAAAAAATATGATAGTTACCGGCATCATTTTCATAAACAAAATACCGAAGCATCGCAATGTATCAATTGTCACATGACAGGTAGATATTATATGGGTGTTGATTTTAGGCGGGATCACAGTTTCAGGGTTCCCCGTCCTGATCAAACGGTGAAATACGGAACTCCCAATGCATGTAATAATTGTCATAAGGATAAAACCGCTCAATGGGCAAGTGATTTTATTATTGAAAAATACGGTAAAAAACGTCCAAAGCATTTTTCGGATTGGTTGTTGCCGGGGCAGAATGGAAATATAGATTCGTTGAAAAGTTTGATAATTCAAACTGATTTTCCCGAAATAGTTAGAGCTACTGCTGTGAATTTATTGTCAAATCAAATATATAGTAAAAACGAATTAAATGTTGTATTAAAAATGCTTGAGGATAAGAGTCCGTTGGTCAGAAGAGAAGCAATAATGACATTGGTAAATATGGGACAGGGATATGAAAATGCTATAGAGCCACGATTGAATGATTCAATTCGTACAGTCAGAATCGCAGCTGCAAGATATTTTGTTCTGAATAATATTAAAATTGATAATACCGGAATTGAAAAAGCAAAGAATGAATTTTTAACCGATTTGCATGTTAATTCGGATTTTGCTTCGGGGCAACATCAATTAGCCTTGTATTATATGTCGCAAGGTGACAGAAAATCTGCGAAAAAGGCTTATGAAAAAGCTTTGGAAATCGATAATTATTATAATCTGTCGAGGATGAATCTTGCATTGATGGAATATGAGGATGGGAATGTTGAAAAAGCGGAAAAATTGTATAAAAAAGTGATTCGACAGGAACCTGAATACAGTTATCCATATTTTATGCTTGGCTTATTGTATAATGAAAAAAATAGGGATAAAGAATCTCTCAAATATCTTGGGCTGGCTTGTGAGAAACAACCGTTTATTTTGCGAGCTTATTATAATTATGCTCTAAAGTTGCAAAAATCAGGTAATTATAAACAGGCGTATAAAGTGATTGATAAAGCATTGAAAGTTTATCCATTGGATGAAAATATGTTGTATATCAAAATGCTTGGAAAGATCAATGGAAAGAAAACAGGAGAAGCAAAAGAGATTTGTAAAAAGCTTTTAGAAATATCTCCCGGCAATCGGGAATACTTAAGAATAATGAATAGTTTGTGATTAATAATTGAGGTGTTTTTGAGCAGACTAATTTTGATATTCATGAGATACACCCTTCATATTTAGCCACGAATACACGAATAAACAATGAAAAAATTTGTGTATTCGTGGCTTTTAACATCTTGAATCAATCCGGTTGTATTATACTCCCGGCGAGAAATAAAGAAGAAATAAATAAAAAAGCCGGATAATTATTACCCGGCTCCTCTATCTTATGAAATTAATTTATGGTTATTTTATTAAAATCATTCGTTTTACTACAGAAGATTTGGAAGTTGTTATTTCATAGAAATATATTCCTGATTTGGTTAGATCTTCTGAAGATATTTTGATTGAGTTTTGTCCTTTTGAGTAATGCCTGTGGTTATTTAGCAATATTTTACCTGTTGAATCGATTATTTTAATATTAACATTATCGTCTTCGGGTAAATCAAATACTATTTCAGTTATGTTGGAAAATGGATTAGGAGTGTTTTGGTAAACTTTTAATCCGGTGAAATCTTTTCCTTCAAATCTTAATTCAAGTTTAGATGTTTCTAATTCATCATTATATATTTCAGCATTTGTTATCCGAGATGAAATTTTAATAACATCCTTAAGTATTCCGCTTGATTTTGATTTGAAATGGAGTCTAAACAGACTTTCGCTTTCGCTTACATTTACACCTAAGGCATTATTCCAACTAATCATTACAAGTCCTTCCGATTTTCGTAAAGTATTGATATTTGCTGTGGAGATAGACACAGCTTTGTTTTCAATACCGGTGAATTCAAGGATCGACGGATCAAATTCAAGAGTAAACTGGAATCCTGCTATAATGTCATTATCCACAGCTTTTATATCAAATGAAACATCTTCCTGTTTTGAGAAAATAGTATTGTTTGCCGTGAAGTATTCAATATTATCATTTCTTCCTTCGATACCTGTATTTGAGTTGTAGATGCTGGCTGAACGATTTATGTCGCCTATTTTCACTGCTACAAAATCAATGCTGTCCAATCCAAACATCAGACTATCTGTAATATACTTCTCTTCATAATTCCATGGATTGGAAGGATTATCAAATTTTGTCTTCGCTTTTATAAATTTCCATGATTTATTTGAAGGCAGTTGTTGGTAAATACCAAGTATCAATTTCCTCAATTCCAAAAGGTCTGAAGCGCTTATGGAATGATTATCATTTGCATCTGCAGCGATAAAACTATAAGGATTATCAAAATTCTTTATTCCCAAAAGATGTTTTTGTATCAAAACCAAATCCAGAGTAGATAGTCCGTCTATCGGTACATCGTTTTTATCAGGTACTATTTCATATTTATCATATGCACCCAAACCATTCAGATAGTATTCTCCATTAACATTTGTTTCAGCATAACCTTCTTCTTCATTTGCATCCAAAGATATTCCTTTTACTTTAAATCCTTCCATTCCCTGAGAATCAATATCCACGATCATACCCTGAACAGCAAAAGTTGGATCAGGTGCATCCTGGCAAACATCTTTTGAGTCTATTACATTGATCCTGACATTACAAAAGTCCTGATTGTCGTCCAAATCCGTAACATAGACTTTCAAATCGAAAGTTTGTCCCACACCGTTATCCAGACTATCGCAGGTATAAGTTATCAAAGAATCATTAACATCAGGTGAAAAAGAAAATCTCAATTCAGTATAACATCCGCATTGTCCCATATTGCTCGGGGTACAATTATCGGTACTACCATGGTCAAAGAATTTTGCATTTAAAGTTACCATACCCATTACGCCCAAAGATGTATTTAGTTTTCTTAAACATAATGGAGTAGGGGGTTTAGAATCTTTCACCCTGATATACCTTGTACATGTCGCTTCATTACCACATGCATCTTCCGCAGTGAAAACAACTTTGTTAATTCCTCTGTCAAAGGTTGTATTTACAGTATTGCCATATCCTGATAATTCATAACTGCCATCATTTCCTTTGTCTACTTTATACCTATATATCAGATGATCTGCATCAGTACAATCATCAGTAGCATAAGCTGAAACGGTAACATTGGCAGAACATGCAGTTCCTGAATAAACTGTCGTATCCGAATTGCAGTTTATAAATTGTGGCGCTCCACCATCCAAAATATAAATATACTGAACATGGGTAATGTAATCCATGTAAGGACGACACCAGTCACCAACGGTAAATGTTCTTTTTATTGTAACACATGCATCATCATTGAGAGGATTGGTTACTAAGACATCATTATGAGCAATGCCCAGTTTTTTACAACTTGAATTATTGATAACCGGTAATCCTGTTATATATTCATCAATATTGACTCCGGGCCAGCAACCTGTAGCTGTATAGTCATCGGGCCAGTCAATATCATCTTCTGTCAATGGATCAGGATCGATGACATTTATTTTCTGTCTACATTTTTGAGCGGTTTCCCAACCTGATTTATCTTTAATAGTCCAAACTCTGTTAACATATCCTATACCGCATTCATTAAGATGAGGAGTATCGTGATATGTCATGATAATATCATCACAATTATCAGTTGCAGTAGGTTTACCTCCTGTGAAAATATTTGAATAATCATCAGTACAATTAACGGTAAAATCATCAGGGCAATATGTCAATACTGGTCTTTCTTTGTCTTCAACAGTAACAAATCCCATACACTGACTTGTATTGCCATGAGTATCTGTAACCCGCAATATTACCATTACATCTTCTCCTATATCATTGCAGCAAAGATTTACATATTCACCAAATATTAAATCATTGTGATCACCGCATTTATTTGTTGTTCTCTTAATTTCATATTTTTCAATACCGCAATTATCCCAACTGTCATCATCCAGTGATGTTGCATACAGTTTGGCTCCATCCCCCAGTGTTACAACTGTATGGGTCTCGCAGGCAGCCGTCGGTTGCTGATTGTCACGTACTATTATAAGCACGTTCCCATAGCTATAATTTCCGCATTCATCAGTCACCTTATATGAAACACAGACAGCGGTATCTACAGGTAATTCTTTAATTCCAAACCCATCATCGCTATTGCCATACAGATTTTCATGTCTCAGGGCACCATGTGGGTCACAGGAACCATCTCCTTCGAATGAATAACCTACTACTTCATAATCCCAATCAGAGCATTCAAAATCAACAATTGGTAACGGGAGAGGATATGCAGTACCGTAACAATGTTCTTCATCTGAAGAATAAACTATTGTATCGGGAGGCATATGAAAAATAGGAGGTTCGTTATCAACAAATGCCAATATCTGATCACAAGCCTTCTGTTGTCCTGTACACCAGTCTAAAATTATCCAGTGTCTTAATATTTTTCTATTGTAACCACAACCGGGGATTTCAAGATCTTCATACAAAAATTGAATATTGCTACAACTTGCATGCGTAGGATATCCAGTGATATCCGGTCCCGGGATGGAATCCTTGTATGGCCAGTAAATATTTCCATTATTAGGATTGTTGAAATTACACTGGAATAATGGTCGTCCGTTTAATCCGTCATAATTATGAGGTGCACAAACCGAATCAAAATTAGCCCATGTTCTTGTTATAACTTCACTACAAGACCAATTGTTGTTTGAAGCATCTATTGCAGTCCATGTTCTGTCAATGATAATCTCATATTCTTCACCGCATTCCAGTTGCTGTATATCATCAACATAAACCAGGGTGAATTCTCCTCCACAGTCTCCGGGAATTACTGCACTATATCTGTTTTCGTCAAGTTTTGTTACGGTAGATCCAGGTGCCAAAGGAAATCCTACATTGGGATTTTCCGGATCCATTGATTCATCACATTCTACTTTTATTGTATCATTACGGCATGAAAGCATAGTAGGAATTTTGTCCTGAAATGCTATTCTACCCATGCAGGCAATGCCGGAACAATCATGTTTTACAACAACCATAAGAGTGTCTCCCAAATCATCCATCGTTACTATAGGTTCTGTTCTTGGAGTATTGTCTGTGTTAAATACAGTTGTAGTATAACTGTCATCAGGATACAAAGGTGCTTCTAGTATTTTATCTGCTCCTATTGTATCACGACAATTATTGTCAAGAGCTACAAGCACAAGATCATTACATGCCAGATTCAAATTATCTTTTTCTATATAAATGTTCAGTTTATCAGAACCGGTACATCCGTTATGTTCTGTAAGTGTAAGACAATACGGGCCCGAATCAGGGCTGTCATCCCATTGTATTGTTACGGTGGAAACAGTGTCATCATCAGTCACAGAGATAATTGTACCTCCGGCAGATAATGCCCAGCTTAGTGTATCTCCAACTGAAGCACTATCACGTACTGCCTGGTATTGAGTGGTAGTACCTCCACATACATAATCTTTACCATCATGGTTCAAATCAGTAATTTTTGTGTTGCATTGAGCATTTATTGCTGTTCCTGCCAATAATAATATCAATAGGACCAAAATGCTTTTGAACATTTCTTTGAGTTGATTTTGTAAATAATTTCTCATTTTTTTATTACTTTATTTTTTTAATAGAATGGAAAATAGGAGGCAAAATTTTAAGCAAAAAACTTTGCCTCATCATAAAACCGTTACTATTTTATTAAAATCATTTTTTTCATTGCGGAATACTGACCGGCTTCAATTTTGTAATATAGCAGCCCGGTAGTATTAATATCTTTTTTATTTATTTCTATTTCATTGTATCCTTCGTCAAATTCCTGTGTCTTATGGTAAACTATCTTACCTGCAATATCATAAATCGAGATAGTTACCGACTGGGGTTCTGGTATTTCAAATCCTATATTTGTAGTTTCACTAAATGGATTCGGTACATTTTGTTCGACAGAAAAGATATTCGTATCAACTGAACTTCTAAATTCCAATTCCAGTTTATTTTCTTTAATGCCATAATTACCGTTTGTGTATATTTCAGCATTTGTAATCTCTGAATTTAGATCAATATTAGCCTTAGCGCTACCATTGCTTTTTGCAACAAATACTAATTTGAATAATGGTGAATGGTTATTTGTATTTATAAATTCAGATGAGTTCCATGAAACTGTTACCAACCCTTTGTCTTTAAAACTACTGTTGATATTTGCTTTGTTGATTGACAACAATCCGCTTGAAATATGCTTGAACTCAAGATTTGAAGTATTGTATTTCAAGGTAAACTGAGTTCCGATAATACCTTCATGGTTTATCTCGTATACAGGAATTTCTATTTCCTGACCTTTGGTGAATTTTATATTCTCAGCGATAAGTGTGATCTCGTCCTGATTCCTGTTTTCAAGTTGATCATCAGATGTTATTGCCGAATTGTTGATATCACCTATTTTGATTCCGGTAAATCCGATATTTTCATCTTTAGTAAGTTTTTCAAGCTTCAGTACCTGATCAAAATCAAAAGGGTTGTCAGCATTTTCAAACTGATAATTTTTAGGAACAAATTTCCATGAACGGTTATTGTTGAAGCTACTGTATTCACCCAAAATCATTTTTCTTAATTCCAGTATATCCGAAGCACTTATATTTCCTGAATTATTGATATCGGCAGCTATCAGTTTATAAGGATTGTTAAGTTCTTTTATTCCCAAAAGATGTTTTTGGATATATACGATATCAAGTGTTGTTAGTCCGTTTATATCATCTCCTTCTCTTGAAGCCTTTATACTATAATTGTAAATGTCTGCTAAATTGGTAAATGCAAAGCTGCCGTCTTCATCAGTATTTGCAGAAACCGGTATTTCCGGATTATCTGACATTAAAGTCAAATCAATATTGCTTAATGGTTCGTTATCTGAATTTGTAATAAGTCCCGACACAGTATAGAAATTTGTATCAATAGGAGGTATTACATCAGGACAAACATCTGCATTATCCTGCAAAATAATAAATGTATTGCAAAAATCCTGATTTCCCGATTCATCTGTTACCCACATTTCCAATTCAATGGTATCGATACTTCCGTTTTCTATATCATTGCAGGTAAGAAGTCTTGTCCTCTCATTTACATTCGATGAAAATGAAAATCTCAAATCAGTTAAACAACCACATGTGCCGTAATTGCTTGCAGTACAGTCATCGGTACTATTTCTGTTGAAATCAGCTGCATGTATGGTTACTTCACCTGTCTCATCCAACAACACTGTTACAAGTCCTTCAAGACATTGTGGAGTTGGCGGCTTTTCATCTCTTACCGTGAATGTACCTGTACATTGTCCAATATTGCCACAATTATCTTCAGCATACCAGGTAATTCTATGAGTCCCTTTGGATAAAACAACATTGAAACTACTACCTTCACCTGTTATGATATTATTTGGATTGCTGTTTATTTCCAATTTGTATGAATATCTTAGATGATCACCGGGAGTGCAATTATCGGTAGCCGAAGCATCAAATTCAACTCTGTATTGACAATTTCCTAAAGCAGTTATATCGACAGGACTGCAACCTTCTGTAAATTGAGGTGCGATATTGTCATTGATAATTAATGTTTGTACATGCTCCCAATATCCTATTGGATTTAACGGGTCGTTTTGATTATACTGGCACCAGTCAATTACCTTCCATTTTCTTAATATTTTGTAACACATACCATCTATATGTTCAAATACCAAATCTTCATGATCTATAGCAACCATACTGCATTTATCATCACCTGTGATTTGAGGCCAACCATACTGTTCCGGTAAATTATCAGGATCTACAGAATCATCCAGACATCCGTTAGTTGTATAATCTCTTGGCCAAATCAGATCGTATTTCGGATTAAATGGCTTGAAGTCAATGACTTTGATAGTCTGAGTACAAATATTTGATTTATTACCAAAATCATCATGTGCACGGAATTTTCTTTGGATGGTTCCGACACCACAATTATTGATATATACTCTCGGAGTTAATTCCTCAATATAAACATTACAATTATCGGTTGCATATCCGTCTTTTCCGAAGTATGTATGATTTCCTCCATGTTCAGGATCATTGATATAGATTTTTTGAACATCATCTTCCGAAGTCCTGACTGTTCCAAATACCGATAAATCAGAATAGTCAAATTTGCAACTTACTTCTCCATTTGACGGACATACTATTTCAGGTCTTTGTTTGTCCTGAACAAATACTTGTGCCATACATGAATTTTTATATCCCTGATCATCTGTAACCTCCAATACGACCATAACGGGATCTGTCAGACTCACGTCATCACAACAAAAATGGACGCCTTCACCCCACTGAGTATCCGTGGGATCACAACTCGAAGTCATTCTTCTGACTCTCATGGTAATATCACTACAATTGTCGTATGAACCGTCATCAAATGTTATCTTTCCAAGATATGCTTTCCCTTCATCATTTAGACTGATAGTAGTATGTTCATCACAAATCGCCTGAGGTTCAAGGTCATCAATTACCTCGATACAAACAATATATTCGGTAAAATTACCGCATGCATCTGTTATTTTGTACTTGGCTCTTGCTTTACCTTTAGGAACATTATGAATAATATAATCATTTCCTGTTTTTTCAAGAGTTGTAAATGGGAAAAACGGGTCGGTAATTCCACAATCGTCAGTACCTATTTGATAGCCTACCGTAATGGTATAATCACTACATTCTATGATAGTCGGAATAGGCAATAAGACATCACCGCTACATTCATAATCTTTGGTAGTGGCAATAACTGTATTATTAGGCAGATTGGAGAAATAAACTACCGGCGATTTAGTGTCCATTATTGCTATTATTTGTATTGTGTCAAATGATTCACCGGTACACATATCCATTACGACCCATTCTCTTAATACTTTATATGATTTTCCACCTTCACCACATAAATATATTCTTTTATGGTCAAAATAATTGATCATTATGTTTCCACATAAAGGTCCTGACGGTGCTCCTGTATAAGACGGATCAGGATTACCATTGGCATCTGTTTTATAATTTGAACATGCTTCAATGAAATCATGATTTCCGGGAAGTCCGTCCCAGTTTACCGGATAATCTATTTCATCCATTCCTGTTCTTCTTAGATAAATAGTGTCGGTACATGAACTTTGATTTCCCGAAGGATCTTCAACAAACCATGTTCTGTAAATAATTGAGGTGAATTCCGAATTGCAATTCTGGTCATCGATCTCATCAAAATATCTAAGTGTCAAATCACTACACCCTTCAGTTCCCGAAGCTATGTAAACATACGGATTGGCTGTAGTATTGATAGATGTATAATGAACTATCGGATACCTGTTGAGATCTTGAGGTCTGAAAGGATCAGAACACTTTACAGTATCGGAACCGCATTCAATTTCAGGAGCTGTCTTATCCAAAACAAGCATATGAGACCAACACATATTTCCGCTGCAAATATGTTGAACGGTGATTGTATATGTATTGCCGACCATATCCTGACTAAGGGTGTCCTGATTTAAAACCACACCGTTTTCATCTTCTATGATCAATGCATAAGAATCATCATTGTATTGAGGATCTTCTAAAAACATATCAGCGTTTAATTCACCAGCACAATTTGCATCAAGTGATATCTGAACATTATTGTTGCATGCAAGAGTAATGGTGTCTTCAATTACAACTTTCATGGTATCTGTAGAAGTACACCCGCTGATTGAATTTTCGCTTACTACCAAATTGTGAACAGTGCCATCGGAATCATCATCCCATTCTACTGTTACTGAATTTGTATTTGTCGAGGAAGTTATTGTACCTCCGTGATCCAATGACCACGAATAAGTACTTCCTGTATTGTCATGGGTAGTATATGTTGATTCCTGTCCTTCACAAACAAACGGATCTCCTTCAATATTCGTATGAGGATACTGACAATGGGCAGAATCGATTTGGAACTCCAAAGTGTCTGTCCCATCTGTTAGTAATACCCAATATCCTTGACCATCAATATGGATTCCGCTTAGTTCAAAGGTGTCTGCACCTATATGAGTCATTTGATCACCGGCAGGACCTGTTACAAATTCATCAGGTTGGGCAGGTGGTGCAGGACTTGGGTCTTTGTACAAGCCTCTAATGGAATCTTGTGCAATGTACCAGGGACCTGTACCGCCATTAATAATACGTATTAATGTTGTAAATTGTCCGTCATTATCACAGGAATTATTGTCTAAACATGTACAGTCTTCAACAATTATCCCCGTTTGGGCGGAAATAGTTAATGCCATCATTAAGACGGCAAATAAAGTAAGTAACGGTTTTGAATAAAACCTCAATAACCTTTTGTTAATAATTGGTATTGATTTTCTCATTAGCTTAAAATTTAATTTCATATTAAAGATTTAATAAAATAGCTATACACTCAGACCCTGGTAAACATACCTGAATCTAATATCACTACATCATTAATGCCAATATCCATACCAAAAACCGTTTGATATTAAAGCAAAATTTAATGTATGTTCACATTAGTATTTCTTATAATTCATTTGAATTTGATACATAAACTTAAATATATTTTTGCAGTAAAAAATAATTTTAAAAAAAATGAAGTTTTTTTGTTATTGATTAATTTGAGTACTTTTGAAATGAAAAAAATAGCTGAAATATGGCAAAAAAAGTGTTTTTTCAATCAAAATGGTTTTACCTTATTAGATACTTCATATAAAAATTAAAAAAATTATTATATTTAGGCAGCATTTTAAATATGATTACGTTTGTGCTAATATATGACAATGAAATATGGATTATTCATTAGACATAAAAAAGAATGAAAATGACTTGATTGAAGCTATCGTCAATAAAGAAAGATGGGCTCAGAAACAATTATATGAGAGTTATTACGGTAGCTTGATGGCTATTTGTATGCGTTATTCTGAAACAGAAAGAGAAGCGGAAGATATTCTTCATGAAAGTTTTATGAAAATATTCAATAATATCAACCGTTATAAAACAGGCACTTCATTAAAGTCATGGATGAATAGAATTGTTGTGAATACTTCCATTGATCATTATAGAAAAAGACATAGAAACAAAACTGTTGATCTTGATGGAATATATCATTTGAAAACTAAAGAACCTGATGCATTGGAAAAGATATCTGCCGAAGAGATAATAAATGCTATGCAGCAAATGACTATGATATACCGTACAATTTTTAATATGTTTGTAGTGGAAGGATACTCACATAAGGATATAGCAAAAAAATTGGGAATAAGTGAGAGTACTTCCCGAAGTAATTTGGTTAAAGCAAGAAAAAAGTTAAAAAAAATACTTTTGTCTAAAGATAAATTTTATGATAGATAATATTTTTGATAAGTTGATTAAGAGAAAATTGGAAAAATTTAGATTCAGGTACAATCCGGAATCCTGGAAAAGATTGGAAGAGAAACTTTCGCAATCTGAAGATGAGGATATTGTTTTCGATACAATGATATCAGAAAAACTGAAATCATATAGCGTTCCTCTTTCAGCAAATTCTTTTGCGCGATTTGAAGAGAAATATTTAACAGGGAATTCTCCGGTAAGAAAGTTTTACTATTATGTAGCTGCTGTTGCTGCTATTTTGATTTTAGTGCTGCTGGTATTTATGAATATTGATAGCGGAAAGAAAAATCTAAATGATTTATCCGGGCTTGATAAGAATCTTCCGAATACAAAAACGGAAATAGAGGATATTGATGGATTTGATATGAAAGCAAATCATGATGAATCTACAATTGCTAATGCAAAAACAACAAAACCTATAATTTCCAATGTCCTTATTTCATCTTCAAAATATAATAATGCAGATAGTAAAAATACAAACAACCGAATAGAATCAACTTTAGCAAGTTACAGGAGTAAACCGGACTTTGGTTTGGAATATAATCCTTTGGTGAATGGAACTGGAAGGATTACTCCATTATATACCGGATATAATATTGGAGTATACATAAATGATGAATATAAGAAATTTAACGAAATTTCAGGAACATTGAATATACACATACAACTTATTCCGGTACAAACTGATAATCAGGATGTAAATGCTTATGTCTCAAATGAGATTGCAGATAATAAAACTGCTAAAATCATTAATGATGCAGGTGAGACAAAAGACCCTGAATTGAATTTTCCTGCAATAGATTCATTGCCATTAATTCAAAAAGAAAGATCAACATTGGCTTTGAACGGGTATTTTTCACCTGATATGGATATTATAAATACACCGAATGATCTGACTTTTAATGTTCCGGGTTATTCACATATTGAAAAAAGTATAACTGCCGGGTTATCATTATCATATAAAAAAGGAAAAAATGAAGTGGAAGCAGGCTTTGAGTATTTTAATATGTCTTATTCACCACATAAGAATCCTGTGAAATTGGATAGATCAATAGTATATCTGGATAAAATCGAGTTTAAAAATATAGGCATTCCTGTTAATTATAAATATCATCTTGTTGACAACAGGAATTGGGATTTATATACTGTTTCCGGAATCTCAGCAAATATGACTACCGGTTCAAAATACGAGTTTGTTGAGAAAATAAACCAAAATGAAAATGAATTTGTACTGAAAAAACTGGCTCAGGAATTGCAAAAGGATATCCATTTTAAAAATACTCTTTATGCTCAAAAGGATTATTCTCCAGGAACAATGGAAGGAGGTGAATTTAATAATAACTTCTATCTTGCAATAAATGCAGGGGTAGGGGTGAAAAGAAAATTTGACAAAGGATATTCACTTTATTTTGAACCCACTTACAAATATTTATTCAACAGATTTAATCCAAATAATGACATGATTCAGAAATTAAATTTCAAATTCGGATTAAGTGTTAATCTCAATTCGATATAGTAAACACGTGATGGGACAACACCGACACATGTCCCTTTGGGAAAGAGTTGAATGTAATACATCGGTTGAAACATTTTGAATTATAATTGATATAATTTGTTCTAAGTTTAAATAATGATTAATTTTGCACGGATTTGTATATGTGTCTTCCCGGGAAGATGCTTGAATTCAGTAGATATTATTATTTAACGGTAATTTTTTAATGTAGGAGTTTAAGTAAAAATTGGAGTCCTCCTGCATTGGAAATTGCATTTTAACAAAAATAGAACAAAATGAAACCTTCTTTAGTTGTTTTGGCTGCAGGAATGGGCAGCAGATATGGCGGACTTAAACAAATGGATGCTTTTGGTCCCAATGGTGAGACAATTCTCGATTATTCGATTTATGATGCTATAAATGCCGGTTTTGGCAAAGTGGTTTTTGTCGTTAGAGAATCATTTCTTGATGATTTTAAGAATTTCTTTAAAAATAAATTTGAAGATAAAATAGATGTGGAATATGTAACTCAGGAACTTCATAAATTACCTGAAGGATATGGACCTTATGACAGGGAAAAGCCCTGGGGTACCGCTCATGCAGTTCAGATGGCGAAAGATGTGGTAAATGAACCTTTTCTTGTTATTAATGCCGATGACTATTATGGTCGTGATGCATATTATGTGGCTGCTGAATATTTTAAGAATCATCCCGATTCAAAAGAAAACGGGAAAGATGTGTATTTCGTCATGGGATATAAATTGACACATACTCTTTCTGATCATGGTACCGTCAACAGAGGAGTGTGTGAAGCGGATGAAAATGGTAATTTGGTATTTATCAAAGAATGCAAAAAAGTAGCAAGAGAAGAAGACGGAGTTATTAGATATCCTGAAAATGATGGTAAAGTAGAATTGGGTGAAGATTCACTTGTATCAATGAATATGTGGGGTTTTTATCCTTCTTATTTTGATTATTTTGATCAGAATTTCAGAGAATTTTTGGATAAGGAAGCAAATAATCCTACAGCTGAGTATTATATACCTGATCTTATAGATTATCTTATGAATAATGGAAAAGCTGTTGTGAAAGTTTTAAGTTCCGATAGTGACTGGTTTGGTGTTACTTATCAGGAAGATAAACCTTTTGTGGTTGAAAAGTTGAACAAACTCATTGAATCCGGTTTTTATCCTGAAAAACTTTGGGACAAATAGAAATTAAATCATTTTGAATACCCAATCTCAGACATATAATATTAAAATTGAGCTTTTTGAAGGTCCCTTTGATCTGCTTTTGTTTTTTATCCAGCGTGATGAATTGGATATAGATGATATTCCTATCACAAAGATAACAGATGATTTTCTGGACTATATTCATCATTTGGAAAAACTAAACCTTGATGTTGCTAGTGAATTTATATTGACTGCTGCAACTTTGATCAGGATAAAAACAAAAATGTTGCTTCCGCGAAAGGAACTGGATGAACTTGGAAATGAGATTGATCCTCGTACTTCTTTGGTTGAAAAATTGCTTGAGTATAAAAAATTCAAAGCCCTGCTGGACGATTTCAGGGAACTTGAAGAAGAAAGATCAATGAAGTATAAAAGGGGAAATACTTCTAAAGAGTTGAAGAAATTAGCTCAAACTGCATTGATTGATGCTGAATTGGAGTCTTTGTCTCTTTACAAATTGATGAGAGCATTTGAGCGGGTACTAATAAAACATGAAGAAAAAAAATCAAGAAGAGTTCATACCGTTCATTTTTACAAGTATAAGGTCAAGGATCAGAAAAAATATATTTTGGAAAAATTGAAGACTAAAAAAAGACTCGCTTTTAATGATGTTTTTGAATCATTGGCAAACCGGATACATGCTGTAATCACATTTCTGGCACTTCTGGAAATGCTTACCGCAGGGGATGTCGGTGTTGTTTTAGGAGAGGGAGCAAATAATTTTTGGATTGAAAAAAAATAATCCATGTCTAAGATTATGGAACATTTGTACTTTATTGCCATATTGCCTGATGTGACCATAAGTAGTGAGCTGACCCGTTTTAAATATATTGCAGGGGAAAAATTCAATTCTTCCAAAGCATTGAATTCTCCTCCTCATATTACCCTTGTTCCTCCGTTTAAATGTGAATATGCAAAGGAGAAAGAAATTTTGGAAATATTAAGAAAGATTTCAAAAACCACAAAAGAGTTTTATATTACTTTAAATGGGTTTAATAAATTTGACAAAAAAGTGATCTTTGTTGATGTGGAAAAAAATGAAGAACTTTATGAATTGAAAGGGAAAGTGATGAAATCTATTGAAAGCATAATACCTGAATTAAAAAACAATTCAAATAAATTTCATCCGCATATCACTATTGCATTTAGAGATCTGAAAAAAGAAATTTTTTCTGAAGCTTGGAAATATTTTTCAAAAATGGAATATTACAGGATCTTTAAAGCGGATAATATTACATTGTTGAGACATAATGGTAAAAAATGGCAGATAGTATAGTGAGCTTAATGCTTATTGCCGGTTAAACTCTGTTAATTGAAGATTGAATAATCGATATGTTATATCAATTTGGAACATAGCAACAGTCCCCTGAATGCTATAAACTGTCACTTTCCGACTAAAGATAAAGATTGGAAGACGTATAAATTAGAATGTAATAGTGCTAATATATTTTTTCTTATATTTATATTTGATATTTTTGTTTTGTAAAATATGATTGTTTTGAAAAAATTTCCATATATACATCGAGATATTTCCTGGATGCACTTCAATTACAGAGTTTTGCAGGAAGCTAAAGACAAGGATGCAAATCCTTTATTGGAACGTTTAAAATTTTTAGCTATTTATTCAAACAATCTTTCTGAATTTTTCAAAGTCAGGGTTGCTCATCACAAAAATCTTTACAGATTAGGGAAAAAAATAAAAAAAGATCTTCATATAGAATCTGAAAAGGTATTGCGTCAATTGTTGAAAATGGTGAATGAACAACAATTGGAGTTTACGGATATTTTTGAAAATCAGATAGTACCTGAATTAAGGGAAAATGGTATTGATCTGAAAAAAAGACTTGAGCTGAATAAGGAGCAATATGATTATATAGAAACTTATTTTGATGATAATTTGCTTCCTTATGTTCAGCCAATGTTGTTGCAGGGAAAGAAAATAAAACCGTTTTTAAATAGTGCAGCGCTTTATCTCGCTGTCGAATTGGAGGATAAAGAAACCGGTGAAATAGAGTATGCATTGGTTCAAATTCCATCAGATAAGATATACCGAATTATTATTCTTCCGCCTTCCAAACCCGATGTTCATGATGTGATATTTCTTGATGATATAATAAGGCACAATATTCATGATATTTTTCCCGGATTTAATATAATTCAATCATATTCCATAAAATTGACGCGGGATGCAGATCTGTATATTGACGATGAATTTTCCGGTGATTTGTTGAGTAAGATCAAAAAAAGTCTTAAAAAACGAAAAGTAGGACCTCCTGCCAGATTGGTTTATGACAGGGAGATGCCTGAAGAATTCCTGAATTATTTGATGGAAGTTTTTGATCTTGATAGTTTGGATATTATTCCCGAAGGAAGATATCACAATAATTTCGATCTTTTCAAATTTCCGGATTTTGGTAAAGATCATCTGAAATTAAAACCTTTACCACCTTTACCTTTGCCGGAGTTGGAAAAAGCGGATTCGATTTTTAACAAGATAAAGGAAAAGGACTATTTTATAAATATGCCCTACCATAGTTACGAATCTGTGATAAGGTTTTTTGAGGAAGCTGCGGAAGATGAGGATGTTACACATATAAAAATTGTGCAATATAGAGTTGCTGCGGTTTCCAGGATTATGGAAGCTCTTAAAAGAGCCGTTCAGAATGGTAAATTGGTTTCTGCTTTTATCGAGTTGAAGGCGAGATTTGATGAAGAAGCAAATCTAAAGTGGGGGAAGGAATTGGAAAAAGCAGGTGTTAAGGTTCATTATAGTTTTCCTGGACTGAAAGTACATGTGAAACTGGCTATGGTTGTGAAGAAAACTTCCATTGGCGAAGAAAAATATGCATATCTGAGTACAGGAAATTTTCATGAAGGAACTGCAAAAATATATTCTGATTACGGTTTGTTTACCTATGATGAAAGATTGACAAATGAAGCTGTTAAAGTTTTTTCGTTTCTGGAAAGTAAATTGATACCAAGGGAAGGATTTAAACATTTGCTTGTAGGACAATTTAATATGCGACAGACTTTGACTAAAATGATTCAAAATGAGATAGATAATGCAAAAAAAGGTAAAAAAGCATATATTGTATTGAAAATGAATAGTATTCAGGAGCCAAAGATGATCAAATTGCTTTATGAAGCGAGTCAGGCAGGTGTGAAAATAGATATGATAGTCAGAGGAATTTGTTCTCTTGTGGCAGGAGTAAACGGTATTAGCGACAATATATCGGCAATAAGTATTCTGGACAGATATCTTGAGCATGCAAGGGTGTTTATTTTTGCAAATGACGGAGACGAAAAGATGTATTTGTCTTCGGCTGACTGGATGGAAAGAAATTTGTATAGAAGAGTGGAAACAGTATTTCCAATATATGATGAGAAGATCAAAAACCTGATCAGGGATATCCTAAATATCCAGTTGAAGGATAATGTTAAAGCAAGATATCTTGATTTTAACAGATTGAATGAGTATAAGAGAAATGATGAAATTGCTATTCAGTCTCAAAATGAGACATACTATTATTTTAAAAGGAAGTTATTAGGTAAAAACATATAATAAAAATATTTGACATGAAACTGGTAGTAGATATCGGAAATAGTAATATCGTTTTTGGGATTTTCGATAATAAATGGAAACATGTTTGGCGATTTGAAACCAAAAAGGAAGAATCGCCTCTTTATTATAATCTGAAGTTAAACGAATTGCTTTGGGAAGCGGGAATTGATGCAAAGGACATTGAATTTAAGGTGTTGAGTTCGGTAGTGCCAAAACTTAAAAATGTTTTAATTGAAGTATTGGAAAAACTAAATAGTAAACCCCTTGTTGTTCTCGACAGAAATATTTATGATAAATTGGATATCGATATTAAAAATCCACTGGAAATGGGTACCGATCTGGTTGCAAATGCAATAGCAGCTCATAAATTATATAAAGGAGATATAATTATTGTTGATTTTGGTACTGCATTGACCTTCACCGCAATGGACGAATCAGGTCATATATCCGGTGTTAATATTGCACCAGGCTTGAAAACAGCGGTAAATGCTTTAATAGGAAATACTTCTCAGTTGCCTAAAGTCAACTTAGAGTTTCCGGCACAACCTATCGGAACCAATACCGTAGAAGCTATTCAAAACGGAGTTTTAATCGGTTACATAGGATTGGTCAAATATATGATTAAAGCAATTAAAACTTATTTGGGACATGATTATAAAACAGTTGTAACAGGAGGCTTGTCTTCGATTATTGCTCCAAATATCGGAGAGATTGATTTTGTCGAACCAAATTTGACTTTGTACGGTCTTTTATTTGCTGGAGAATTGGTGCTTTTTCAATGAAACATATCCTTTAATCTGAAAGTATAGATATATTTTTTATTATCACGGATGACTTTTAGCCTTATTTTTTTATTTTCTTTTTTCTTAAAAAGATTGATAATACTGTTTAAAGGCCAAAATAAAGTGTTGATATGTTGAACGGAATAAATTCTGTCATTTGGTTTTAAGCCTGCCAGGTCGGCTGGAGAACCCGGAATAATATATTTTATATAATATTTGTCGAGGTTTTTACCTGCGGCGAAAAGCGTAATACCGCTTTTATCATATTTTATTTTTTTCTTGTATAATCTATTTGGCTTGAAATACAATTTTTTATGAGTATTATCAATTAATACCGTGAATTTTTTCAGGATCTCATTACCTAAAATTCCGTCTCTTCCTGAACTTGATTTTGATAATTTTATCGAATCTACATCCTGAAATTTACAAATAAGTTCATTTAATTTGAAATTGCCCATATAGATTCCGTTCATCAATCCAATCCAGCCCACAAGATCTCCTCCTAATCCTATTCCCAATTGTCCTTTAACCATTTTTTCAGGCAATTTAAACTTGCTGTCCAAATGTTTCATGAAGATTATGGGAACCGAACTGCCGGTATCCATCAAGATCTTTGTTGAAATGGTAGTATCCTGCTTATTGATTTTGATCCTGGAATTGATAACAGGTTTATGTCCGTAAAAAGTGACGGGCATTTCCTCAAATCCCTTCATATTGACTTTATATCCATCTGGATATACCGTTATTATTTCCCTTAAATAATCAATTTCTATAATTTTATATCGAAAAAAAGAAGCTCCGATTATTCCATGAATAGTACTTTCTCCAACACTGTTTAAAGAAAAAATATCTTCACTTAGTATTAAAATGGGTTCCTGCTTTTCATATCTGTCCTCAATTCGTATTTTGACCGGATTAGTTATATAAGCGGAAAGCTTCTTACTGAAATCCGCACCGTAAACTTCTATTTCTTTTAATATTTTCAAACCGATAAGTCCGGCTAATTCTTTTTTTGATAAAATAGTATGTTCAGCTCCGGTATCAAAAATGAATCGCAGGGGAATATCATTCATTTTGATATTTAATTCAATAAGCCCATTGATATATTCAAATGGTATTTCGACTTTTTGGGATCCGGATTCTTGAGGAATTATTGTTATTTTTGCAAACAGAATATTACAATAGAAAATAAATCCTGTTATTAAGATAAAATATTTTATTCTGTTAATATTAAAATGCATTCGGAATTTTATGATAAGTATAGTTATTTAACGATAAAGATTTCCATATAGTTTTACCGAAATTAATAAAATATTTTTTTATATCAAAATAATTATATAAAAATCAATATGTTTTGATAATGTTGGCACAATGGTAAAATAGAAATCTAAAGATATTATTTAATTTCGACTAACGTCAATTTGTAAAATTACTAAAAATTTATTAAATAAAGGTCAAAATAGGTTATTTGAGGTAAAAAATGCAGAAATAGACGACTTTAAGCGATTATTTAATCTATCCAACTTCTTATAATAGTTTAGTTGAATACTACACACAATTACGTTTCATTGTCGAACCGCCGGGTACAGCTTGTCCCCTGAAAGTAGGAAAGAACCGTTGCGTCTATGCTGAAGCTTCAGCGTAAGCATACGCTTGGTGGTAACGCTATTGACGTCACAAGTTGTGAGAGGCGCACTCCGGCTTTTTAGTCGGAGCCGTCTACTCGATTGTGTTTTTGTACTTTATTTTATTCTATTCTATCAATCCTTTATCAATTTGAAGGTATACACATTTTTATCTTCAGTATTAATTGAGCAAAAATAAATACCTGCAGGAATATTAGCAACATTTAATTGAATAAGTCCTTCATTATTATGATTATTGATATCTGATTTTTGGATTATTCTACCTATAATATCAATTATTTTAATATTAAAAACACTTGAAATTTCCGTAGTATTATATGAAATAAATAACTTGTCCTTTACCGGATTGGGATAAATTTCGAATTTCAAATGTGATTCTGTATAATCATTAACAGCAACCGTTATATTTTCAATTGAAAACGGTGTATCAATAAAGTCAAAATCCTTTTGCTCGTTAATATCTCCTATTTTTATTTTATACTCATTTCCTGAAGATATTGAATCCGGAATCACCCAACTAAAGCTACCATCATTGTCAGTGTTACTTGCAATAATCGATTCTATGTAGCAATCATTATATAAAAGAATTTCAACATTATCACTTGCACTACCGGGGTCCCATAATATATTTAGAGTGTCTCCCGTATTAAATGCTTCTGTTCCATTAGGATAGGAAACAGCAAGGGTTTGATTTCTGGGGTATTGCCCGGATTCTATCCAACCGGAATAACCTCCAACATATTCAAATTTTGTATTATTACCTTCTAAAAAAACACAATTTTCTACATTGGTAAAATACGTTTCTATCCAATAATTTCTGTCAAATCCGGATGGAAAATCGTCTATAATAGTTACGTTATTCAAAGTAGAACCCTCGATTGAACAAATTTTATCTCCATCTGCCAAAGAAGTATCTCTGTGGGTTATAGTACAATTTGTAAAAATAAAATCACCATCTCCATTTGTCACTTTAAATGACTTTCTGTTATTCGCCACAAAGTTACATTCAGTAAATGAAACATTTGGTCCGGGAGCCCATATAAACATTAGCCAATCATTACTGTCAATGCCATATTTCGAATGAATTTTATCTTCAAAAAGACATGAATTAAAAGACGTTGCTAATTCCGGATCACTATCTCCATAAGCATTGGGTACCATACCGTAAATATTACAATTATAAAATTTTACAGCAGGTTTTGTTACCCAAATAGGATAATTAGTCGTACCCCAAAACGTACAGTTTTCAAAGGTAGAATAGCCACCGGGACCCGAATCACAAACCATTCCCACCCCATCATTATTTAAAAATTCACAATCAATAAATTTTCCTCCTCTACAGATGGAACCTTCTGCTTCTATATCTACTCCTGCTGCCGGATTGGATGTAAAGCCTACTTTGCTGGTATGATTAAATTGACAATTGTAGGCAGTTAGTCCTATTCCTCCAATCCAAGACAGACCTTGCCGGGAATTGTATTCACAAGTGGTATTTTCTAATACCACAACGGTTGGGTCATCACCTTCTTCCAAACCATAATAAGCCACTTCGATTCCGTCTAATCCATGATGATGAGAATAAATATCCCTGAGCAGTATATTCTTACTATCTTCAGTAAAAATACCAATGGCTTCATTTTGCCGACTTGTTAAGTCTCCCCAATAGCCACCAATATTCATAGATTCTAAATTGCCATCCAGTTCTATATTGTGAATAAAAATGTTTTCACTTTCTATAATGTGAAACATAATATATGCTGCTGTATAGAACAAAGGGTCTGTAAATCCATCATTGGGATCATTATCATAATAGGCTACTCCTGTTTCAGGGTCAAATGAACCAAAGGCAAGATTATCAGCCGCTTTGATAATGGTATTATCGCTCCCTTCTATAATTAGCTGATTGACATTAGACACCGTAAATATTTCTTGATATTGGTAGTAGATAGTATTGGGTGAATTATCTATTAGTTGTTCCCCTACAATATATACTCCGTCTGGAATAATTAATTTTCCTCCACCATTTAATTCAATGGCATCTGCCGCTAATCTAAAAGCCTCACTATCATTAATGGTGTCATCAGGTATTGCACCATAATCACGGATATTAAATACAGTTCCGGTAAAATTGTCAACCCATGTAGAGTCAAAAGGATATTCGGTAGTGTACTGGGCGTTTGCTCCAAAATTTATTGCAACAAATAACAAGGTAATTAATCTAATTTTCTTCATGTTTTTGTTTTGTATAACGACAATGATAAGCAGCGTAGCCTGACGTTAGGCGGTTATGCTGGCATACGGCTTGTTACCTGCTGGGTTTCTTTGTTATTATTTTCTTTATCAATGATTTAAAAGCCATACTATCTCCATAAATCATATTTTCTTGCATTTCCAAATAATCATCTTCATATTTTTTTAGGAAATTTTTTGGTGGTATAATATTCAATTTATCAATTTGTAACTCAGAATAATTG
>JALVEG010000382.1 GCA_027031145.1 Saprospiraceae bacterium
TCATGCAAGTCATCACCGCTTTCGGGAGGATTATACATTATTTCATTGATAACGATTTGCGCATTCAGAGATAAAATAAGGAAGAAACTTAAAATTGGGATTAGAACAATATTTTTTTTCATTATTAAATAATTTTACTTGTATCTATTCAGGCAGGTTTTTTATTCAAAATAATTCTACCTGAGTAGATATGTTTACTTAAGAAAATAACAACTTTTTGTAAAAATATTGAAAAAATATTAAAAAAGCAATAAATTTGATTTTTAATTCTGTAATAACTATGCAGGTAGAATAATTTTTAAAAACTAATTAAATGATTTTTAGTTTAAAAATATCCTGCCTGAGCAGTTATATTAAATTTGCGATGTAATTATTTAAAGTTAAAATTTGCCATAATACTATCGAAGCATATTTTTTATAGATTAAATATTAATTTAACTTATTGATTTCTTTATTTTTAATCAAAATAGACTAAGTATTTTATGAATTTATAAAAAATTAATATAAAAAAATTATATATATTTTAAATTTCGTGTTATTTTTGTGTCAAATTAACCAAACTAAATTAAACTTATGAAAAAACTACTGACTCTTTTAGTCGCTTTATTGATTACAGGCTTTACGTATGGACAAGGTTCTATTATGGGGAAAGTCGTTGATAATTCAGGAGATCCATTGATTGGTGCTTCTGTTTATCTTGAAGGTACTTCAACAGGTACTATTACTGATGTTGATGGAAATTTTGCTATTAAGAACGTTGATAATGGTTCTGTAAATTTAGTTGTTTCCTATGTTGGTTTTAAAACGAAAACAGTAGCTGTTAATGTTTCAGGTAAAACCGATGTTGGAACTATTGCTTTGGAATCTGATGCAGTTATGCTTTCAGCTATTGAAGTTGTAGCTGATTATGCTGTTGAAAGAAAGACTCCTGTTGCTTTTGTGAAATTGGACAAAAAGGAAATTGAAAAAGTTCTCGGTTCAAGAGATATTCCTTTAATGCTTAACACAACACCATCTGTTTACGCTACAGCTCAGGGAGGAGGAGCAGGTGATGCCAGAATCAATGTTAGGGGATTTAATCAAAGAAATGTTGCTATTATGATTAACGGGGTTCCTGTTAATGATATGGAAAACGGATGGGTTTATTGGTCAAACTGGGATGGTGTGGCTGATGCTACTTCTTCAATCCAGTTGCAAAGAGGTCTTAGTGCTGTAAACCTTGCTACTCCTTCTATCGGGGGAACTATGAATATCATTACCAGCCCTGCTGAGAAGAAATTGGGAGGTGTTGCTAAAATGGAATATGGATCAGGAAACTTCCTGAAATCAACAATTACAGCTCACTCAGGAATAATCAATGATAAATTCGCAATGAGTATGAGCTTAGTTAGAAAAGTTGGTGATGGAATTATTGATAAAACCTGGACTGATGCCTGGGCTTATTATTTAGGAGCTTCTTTGAAGTTGAATAACAAGCACAAATTAGAATTCTTTGCATTGGGTGCTCCTCAGAGACACGGTCAAAATCTTTATAAACAAAACATTGGAACTTATAGCCATGATTTTGCAGAAAGTATTGATTATAATACAAAAGCTTTTGAAAAATTCCCTGAAGTAGGAAGAAATTTCAACCAAAACTGGGCTCCTGTATCAGGATATGAAAGTGATCAGTATTGGAATGGTAAAACACATGCAAGAAAAGCTACTGATTTTATCAATACAAGAGAGAATTTTTACCACAAACCACAAGTTAACCTGAACTGGTATGCAGATTGGAGTGATAAAGTTTCACAATATACAGTATTCTACTACTCAGGAGGTACTGGTGGAGGTACAGGAACTTATGGTTCTCTATACAGAAGAGATGCTGAAGGAAATCTGGGAGATGATGATTATAAATTCTATTATGGTAAATCTCCATGGACTTGGGATCTTAATGAAACTATAAATGCAAATAAAGGACCTGCCGGAGATTATTATGTTGATAAAAAGGCTAAAACTAAAGAAGACGGTCAATCAATTGGTATTTTGAGAAACAGTAGAAATAATCAAAATACGATAGGAGTAATTTCTAAATTTAAAATCAATTGGAACAATAACCTGAAATCTTCTGTTGGTTTGGATTGGAGAACTGCAAAGATAGATCACTTCAGAGAAGTAAGAGATTTGTTAGGAGGTTCATTCTATATTGATAAGGCTGATGAATTTGCTACTTCAAATCAGAGAGTATTAGGTGACAGAATTGCTTATAATTTCAGTAATACTGTTGACTGGTTGGGAGCTTATTTCCAAACAGAATATACATTGGGAGATTTCTCTACTTATGCAATGGCTGGATGGTCTACTATTAAATATACATATTTCAATCATTTCTTAAAAGATGATTCGGATAAAGGAAAAGACGGACATCTTTATGCTCAAACAGGTTGGATACAGGGATTGCAGGTAAAAGGTGGAGCTAATTATATTCTTAATGATAATATGAATGTATTTGGTAACTTAGGTTATGTGTCTAAAG
>JALVEG010000383.1 GCA_027031145.1 Saprospiraceae bacterium
CCAGGAAACCGGTTTATAATAAGGAGTATATTTACCGGGATCCGCTACTGTAGGCATAGGATAATTTATCGTTGCTCCTGAATATGGAGTATACAATTCATATACCAAAGAATCGCCATCCGGTTCTGTTGCTGAATGGTCAAAGACCAGTGGTTGATTTGCACAAATATAAATATCGGGCCACGACTTAAATGCAGGCGAAGTATTACATTCATCCCAAACAGTTTTATCGATTTCGATCATATAAGATCCACCTGTTTCAAGCGGGGAATTGATATTTAGCAATGTTTGATTTCTGCAACACCTTTGATATACCAGAACATATTGCTGTTTATATTCAGGTTGAGGTAAAAATATTGTATCCCTGTAAACAGCTTCATGAACACAAACAGGATCTCCCGTGATTCCACAATCCGGAATAAGAGATTCATTTAATGTGTCATTTCCCACGTATGGCAGGCTGAATCCACCTCTAAGTCCGATTTTTTTCATAATCTGACCATACTGATTAAAGACAGCAATGTGAGCTTTGTTATCAAAAAATGCATCTGCAGCACCAAATTCACAATCGCGTCTTAATGTCAATGTGATTTCAAAATAACCATCACCAAGACATCTATAAGAAAAATCTCCTCCAACCATATGAGTTGCTTTACTTTCTGTTGCAAAAAGTAAAATCAAAAAGGAGAATAAAACAATCTTTGTTATTTTATGGATCATGTCAAAATATTTTATATTATTATTGTTCATTTTTTAAATCAGTACTAATTTTAATCACCTCTACCCTTCTTTCCCTTGAAGCTTCTATACTATAAATAGAATGTCTCTCATCTTTCAAATCATCACTTATATTTTCAGGAGCTAACGATTCACCATAAGAAACATCAGTTATTATAAGTTTTTTATTTTTAATAAATGGAATTAATGCTCCGTTCTGATATTTCTTTATTTCTCTTTCAACACTGTTAACCCTCCTGTTAGCTAATATCAAATTATATTTATAATCGGCTCTCGGACTTGCATATCCTTTTAGCTGAATCGTAACATTATGCCCATTATTCAATACTGTTAATAATGTACTCATAAATAAATCCAGTTTTTCTTTACCCCCTTTTACTTCATAATCGAAGAAATCATTTATTTTCTCTGTGGCTTTATTCATTTCATTTATATCCGTCATACCTTTAGTATAATTTTTCACAAACTCATTGCGTTTTTTCATATAGTTATTATATGTATAGCTATATGTTTTCCTGGTAACTTTTTTCATTGATCTTCTATCCGGTCTGTCATTATCAAAATAAACGACCAGAGGCAAATAAGCATTCAACAAATCAGGTAAATATAATTTTTTAACAATTAAATCTCCCGCATAATTATTGGTATTAATCATAGCGGAAACACTTTGATATCCTTTTCTGTTTGCTGTTATTCTATAAGTGTACCCTCTTATAATATCAAAATCAAATTTATTGTCTTTTTCATTAACGACCACTATATTCTGAACAGTAGAATCACTAAGATTTTCAAGAGTTAATTCCACTCCTTCCAATTCAAGCATTGTCGATTTATCAAATGTTAACACTTCCAATTTGAGATCTCTCGGGGTCAGATAAAGTTTTTTTGTAATAGTTCCAGATTTGTTTGTTCCCAAAGTATTAAATCTGGTAGTGTCAGGTTCATATCCTAGTCTTGTGGCAATCACATAGTAATTTCTGCCACTCATCAGTTTAAACTTTGATTCATTCGTTCCGGCAGCAAAAACTTTATCCAATAATTCGTTTGTATTTGCATCATAGAGCGAAACTTCAGCTCCCGGTAATTTATCGAGTGTCTTTTTATTATAGGTCAATACCAACAGGTCGATTTCCAGTTCTTTTATATCGATTTTGAATATATCATAACAACAAGCTTCTGTTTCAGGATCGAGATAAAGTGCTCCTTCCCTGTTTGAAGAGAAATAAGCTGTTTTCCCGTCACTTGATCTCCAGTAATAAATATCATCGTAACTGCTATTCAAAGGATATCCCTGATGGACAGGTGCTCCAAAATCATTTTGGTCATAAGGAGATGCAAAAATATCATATCCTCCCATATTCATAAATCCGTTGGAACTAAAATATAAGGTATTGGTTGGAGTATAATAAAAAGGTGTGATATCATCTTCAGTTGTATTAACTGAAGAGAGATTTACCGGTCTTGTATAATTACCATTTTGATCGATATAACAATAATAAATATCTTTTTTACCTTTACCTCCTTTTCTATTGGAGACAAAATATAAAATATCCTTTTTAATTATACTATTGTAACCTATATTTGGCTGTGTATTAGTTGCATCAGGATCATTTATAAAATCAGGTAATTTTTCCGGTTTACCGAATTTACCGTCTTTGTCCATATCAACGGAATAAATATCGCATCTTATATCAGCAACATCAGCATAATCACAAATTGTAAAATAGGCTTTTGTTTTATTCCTGTTGAAACTCAAATGAGCGTTCATAATATTATCACTATCAAAAATCGAATCTGCAATAACACTGATACTATCCTGAAATTTCAAAATTTTAGAAATCAATCTGTTTGGATAATGCGTATCTTTTTTCTTCGTAAATCTCATAGATGAATAATAAAAATCATCCTTGTATTTCATTCCTGCAAAATCGGAATATGGTGAATTAACATCACCTTCCATGTGTTGAATATCAATATTTTCCGAAGCATTGGAAATAAGATCCAAAGCCCACTGGCACGCTTCAATTTCCTTTTTTGCTCTGGTGGTAAAATAATCATCATCTCCCTCATGTTCAGATAAATAAATTTTGAATAAATCGATTGCTTCATCATATTTACCTAGGCGTTGCTTGATATCCCCAAGCCAAAATGATGCAAGAGGAAACTGCTCTCCGGATTCTTTATCCAGTATTTGTTGATATTTATCTTCTGCAAGGTTAAATGCATTGAATTTCCTGGCGGATTCGGCACTTTTATATAGCATATCAGAATCATCTTCGCTAAATTCATTAGCTGAAAGATAATACTTTAAAGCTGAGCCAAAATCTTTGTTTTCAAATGATTTTTCTGCAGCAACCAGAAAAGCCTTCATGGATTGAGATCGCATAAAAGCAGGGCTAAACAGAAGAATCATTGTTATAATGAAATATATTTTATGTTTATTCATAATGAATCTGTTTTCGAGATTAAAAATTAATAAATCGGACAAATTTTAAATTCTCCGAACGGCTTCACTTTTTTAATAATATATCTAACATGTACTTCAGGTCCGCCTCTGTAGTTAGTGTATTTTGAAAGATCGGTTTTAGTAACTACATCGTAATTAAAACTCACATACCATTCATTATATTCAACTGCAAATTTAGGAGCAAGTCCTTCTCCCAATCTTCCCAATAATCCTAAATGAACAGCTAATTTTTTACCTCTTTTGTTATTTACGCGAATTTTAACCAATCCTCCTACAACTGTCTCTTTATAAACATCCTGAGCCTGATACAGTAAATGTCCCTGAAAATCCAGGGCTTTAGCAAGTTTAACATTTAAAATACCCATCAGGGAAAATCTCATGTTCAACTGATCGGTAGTAACACCGGAAAAGTTTTGACTGGGTTTGTTCAAATGAAATGCCGAAGCTCCAATTGTAATACTGTTTCTTGGACTATGTTGGTATCTGTAATTAGCACCTAATCCCGTTTCGAGATAACTAAATCTGTATTTCTCAAAGCTCTCTCCACTACCACGCCTTGGATCCCATGTTTCATCGATGGCATTCCAATAATTATCCCATTCCAAATTATCTTCGGAAAATCCTCTGTTTGAATATCCCAACAATGCACCTCCTGTTATAAGGTTATGATTATTGATATAATAAGTATAACTTCCTGCAAGATTTAAATTGAACAATGTAAGTGCGGAACTTCCCTGTCTGTCATAATTAAAGACGACTCCACCGGAAAAAAATCCTTTTTGTGGTGTTTTGGGTAAAAACTTCATATCATAATTTCCTGAAAATGTAAAATATGGTACAGGAATGCTTCTATATTGGTCCCTGAGACTAAGAATCATTCTTTTGTCTCCATCGAAAATACCTGTCAGGGAGGGATTGAAATTCAATGGTTCATTATAAAATTGACTATAATGAAAATCCTGCGAAAACAGTCCTGAAACAGGTATAATCAATATAAGGATAAATTGTAAAATATCTCTTCTCATATTATCTCGGTTGATTTATTGAATTAATCTTATCTATTATTATAACAAATATCATACTAATTTTTCAAATTATACAACAAATTACACGATTTTTCTTTCCCAATTAATGCAAATAAGCTCAATTTTATTATATTGCATATTTATGATATGTTAACTATGTTGTTTTATCGCTATTATAT
Source organism: Saprospiraceae bacterium (assembly GCA_027031145.1). Lineage (GTDB taxonomy): Bacteria > Bacteroidota > Bacteroidia > Chitinophagales > Saprospiraceae > JADJGA01. The sequence goes on from JALVEG010000383.1 coordinate 4,410, forward strand.
ATATTCTTGAATCGCAATATGTTTTTAAAAAAGTTAAAAAAATTATAAAAAAAAATTATTTTCAATCAATAATTTATAAAACTTTCTCATATTTAACTCTACAAATAATAATATTTTGACTGAATATATTATAAAAGTTTTAGTATTTTTTGAGAATGCCACCTAAGCAGTTACTTATATAAATTTATAAAGGATTAATCAAAATATTCTTTAATTTTTAATCAGAATAAAACTTTTATAAAAAAATATTGTTTGATAATTTGATGCAAAATATATAACTTTCGCTTCAACATTAATTAATTTTAATAAATTTAGAAATTTACGATTATGAAAAAAACTATTTTAATTTTAATTGTCTTTTTTGGTATTATTGTCACAAATAATACTAGTTGCACCTCCGGAAAAATAAAATCTTCCGGATTCAATATAACAGGTAATGTTGACGGATTAAGAAACAGGCCGGTAATTCTGGATCGTGTAAGCTTTAGTAATCAAAACGAAACATTAAAGGAAGTAAAAGCTGAAAACGGACAGTTTAATATTAATTTGCCTGATAATCCCGGAGTTGGATATTATAGAATCAGAAGTGGAAGAAACTCTGTTTATTTAATTTTGGACGGTTCGGAAAATAATATTAATATCGAAGGGAAATATACTAAATTTAATAATAATTATGCAACCGTTACCGGTTCCACTCTTTCAGAAAAATTCAATTCTGTTCTTCATGATCTTAAAGACAGGAAAATAGATATTTACAAAACAAAGAACATAGCAAAAGAATCTGATCCGGTATTAGGGTCGGTTTTGGTTGTTAATATTTTTGGCTCGAGACCTGAATTTTTAGATATTCACGAAGCTGTTTATAAAAATCTCGAAAACAAATATCCTGATTTGTATCTAACAAAAGATTATAAAAGTATAATTGACAATCTTAAAAAAGCATTTGCAAGACAACAGGCAAGGGCAAAGATAAAAGTGGGAATGCCTGCTCCCGATATTGCAATGCCTAATCCGGAGGGGGAAATATTAAAATTATCCGATTTAAAAGGAAAAATTGTTTTGATTGATTTTTGGGCAAGTTGGTGCGGACCTTGTATCAGATCATTTCCTGATTTGACTAAAACCTATCAAAAATATAAAGATAAAGGCTTTACTGTGTTTAGTGTTTCTTTAGATGGTGTTGACAGCAGGTCAGCTAAGAGATACAAATCAAAAGAAGATCTTGCAAAAGCAAAAGAAAGATCAAAAGCGAAATGGATTAATGCGATTAAAAAGCATAATTTAAGCTGGAGTAATCATGTAAGCGATCTTGATAAATGGGATTGTAAAGCTGCTGCTGAATATGGAGTTACCAGTATTCCCAGAACTTTTCTTATTGATCGTGAAGGAAATATTGCAGCTGTAAATCCAAGATTTAATCTTGAAGAAGCTATAGTCAAAGTATTGAATAAATAATTAGTTGTTTCTGTCAACAACTTTCATATTTGAATGAGTGATTTAAAAAGACTTTGGTTTCAAATTGCTATAGTATTCTTTTTTTTAACTTCTATAGCCGGATTGTTTTTAAGATTATTGCCTTTCTTAGATAATTTTAATAATAAATACCATTATGGAATCTTACAGTCTCATTCTCATACGGGATTTTTAGGATGGGTTTTTATTGCACTTTATGCATTTTTGATCGAAACCTTTGGAAAAAAAGAGCTAATCTATAAAAAGAAAACAGTAGGAATTTTGATGATTCTTACTGTTTTACTTTTAGGCATTTATATAAGTTTTCCTTTTAATGGATATGGATTTTTCTCCATTACATTTCTTTCATTATTTTTGCTTTTCTCTTACTATACATTAGTATATTTCTATAAAAATATTGACTCGGAGTATAAAAATACTTTAATAAAGAAATTCATACTGGCCGGTATCATTTTTTATTTTATTTCCAGTATCGGTCCCTGGGCACTTGCTCCAATTATTGCTGCAGGTTACAAAAAATCCAATCTTTATTATGATACTATATTCCTGTATTTACATTTCTTATATAACGGCTTTATTACTTTTTCAATAATCGCTCTTTTTCTTAATAAATTTAAAGAAGAAATAAATAAAAGCTTTAGCAGGAAACGCTATTTTCATTATTCTTTTATCACTTTATTGATCGGTACTATTTTATCTTATTCAGAATCTTTATTATGGCACAATCCTCCTTTCTACGTTCATTTGATCGCAATAATAAGTTCATTTCTTATATTGATTTCTGTATTCTATTTATTTAAAAGTATAAAAGGGTTAAAAAATTATTATAACAAAACTGAGAATTATTTAATCGGAATTGTATTATTTTTATTCATATTAAAAATTACTTTACAAACTTTTCAGGCATTTCCATTCTTTTCAAGTATCAGTTATTCGTTCAAAGGTCTATTCATTATAGGATACATACATCTGGTTACTTTGGGATTTATCAGTCTTTTTTTATTATTTTTTGCTTTAATAAATAGGATTATTGTACCAAATTATTTGTTTAAAACAGGTATTTATCTTTATCTTACTGGCTTCGTATTAACTGAAACAGTATTATTTTTGCAAGGACTGTTATTATTAAATTCAATCTTTATTTTGTCTTCGATTTTCAACTTGTTAATGGTTGTTTTCAGTTTATTCCTGTTCGCCGGAATCTTCTTTATTTTATTAGGAGCATTCAGGAAAATATAAGGCTAATAACAAACAGCTTCAATTGTATTATATCACTACATATTATCATCGTTTTATGTTATATTATTCCTGCATTCGTAACTTCCAATGGATTGAGATAAGAAGAAGTTAGTTGGGGAAATTAAAAGTGAATAAATAAAACAGATTTTCATTTTCCATCTTGATACCAATTGGTATTTAAATACTTGTTTTTTTTTATTCCTTATAGCAGAGTAATATCTAAAATAAAAAAAGAGCTTACTCTTTAGCAAGCTCTTTTAAAACAAAGGTCTCTAAGAAAACTAAATTTTGCAAAGACCCTTTATAATAAAATCGGTCTTTAGGATCTTTACTTATATTTATTTATTTGTTTATTTATTGTATCTACTCAGGTAGAATCATTTTGATTAAAAAAACCTCTTTTTTCACCATCTTGCAGCTATTTTTTTTGACGTAGCTCCACTCCCGCCTTTTTGCGGGACAAGTTATGCCTTCAAAAAATAAGCTTCATCTGGCAAAAAAATAGAATTTTTTCATTTTAAAAGCATCCTACCTGAGTAGTTACTATTTATTTATTCTTCAATTTATTAATTATTTCTATCAATTCATTTTCGCTATATACCAGTACTTCTCGTGGTTTTGAACCGTTACTTGGTCCAACTATTCCAACTGTTTCCATTTGATCCATTATTCTGCCTGCACGGTTGTAACCAATTTGCATTTTTCTCTGAAGCAGTGAAGTTGAACCATATTGGTCTGCAACAATCAATCTGGCAGCATCCAAAAACAATTCATCAAGATCAGAATAGCTCAATTCGGTTCTTCCGGGTATATCTTCTTCCATCTTGTATTCCGGGAGATAAAAAGGTTCGGAATAACCTTGTTGATCCTCAATATGATCTACCACCTTTTCTATTTCATCTGTATCAATAAAAGCTCCCTGCAATCTTAAAATACTGGCACCTCCCAAAGATAGTAACATATCCCCTCTTCCTACTAACTGATCAGCTCCCATAGTATCCAAAATTGTTCTTGAATCAACTTTGGAAGTTACCTTAAATGCGATTCTTGCTGGGAAATTAGCTTTTATTACACCTGTTATAATATTTACCGAAGGTCGTTGAGTAGCCAGTACTAAATGAATCCCGACCGCTCTGGACAATTGTGCTAATCTTGCAATAGGTAATTCCACCTCTTTACCTGCCGTCATAATTAAGTCAGCAAATTCATCAACAACCAGTACTAAGTAAGGAAGATATCGATGTCCTTTTTTAGGGTTAAGTTTTCTGTCCCTGAACTTTAAATTATATTCTTTTATATTCCTTGATTTAGCGCTTTTCAACAGATTGTAGCGGTCTTCCATTTCTATTATCAGTGAATTCAATGTATAAACGACTTTATCTGTTTCGGTTACAATCGCCTCTTCTTCATCCGGAAGGAAAGCAAGAAAATGCTTATCCATTCCATTATAAGGGAACAACTCCACCTTTTTAGGATCTATCAGAATAAATTTTACTTCAGAAGGATGTTTTTTGTAAAGCAGTGAAACAATAATAGAATTAATTCCTACCGATTTACCCTGACCTGTTGCCCCTGCAACCAATAAGTGTGGCATTTTTGCCAAATCTGCGAAGAAAACTTCATTCGAGATAGTTTTACCGAGTGCTACCGGTAACTCCATTGTAGTTTCCTGAAATTTTTTCGATTTTAATATATCTTTCAATCCCACAGTTTGTTTATGCTGGTTCGGTACCTCAATACCAATTGTACCTTTACCCGGAATAGGAGCAATAATTCTTATTCCCAAAGCTGATAAACTTAATGCAATGTCGTTTTCCAGACTTTTTATCTTACTTATTTTTATTCCCGGTGCCGGGATTATTTCATAGAGAGTAACAGTAGGTCCAATTGTAGCGCGAATCTTTACTATCTCTATTTTATAATTCCTGAGAGTATTAATTATTTGATCTTTATTAGCTTCAAGTTCCTCTCTGTCAATTGTAATATTCTTTGAACTATAATCTTTCAACAGTTCCAATGTCGGATATTTGTAATTAGATAATTCCTTTCTTGGATCATAAGGTTCAAGAAATATTTCCTCCTCATTTTCTGTAATAACTTTTATTGTGTCTATATCGTCTTTGGGAATAACATCATATTCATTGCTATTGCCTTTAACTTTCACTTTTTCAACTTCATCTTCCTGAATCTCTGCTATTTCAATTTCCAATTCAGTATCTGTTGTTTTTTTATCTGTTTTCTTCCCCGGTTTAACATCGATATTAAAATCAATTGATGCAGGAACATCTTCGTTATTGTTATCATTTTCACTATTAGAATCATTTGTCCTTTGACCATCAGTTACAACATCAAAACCTTGTGAGTCACTTTGAGGTTGAGTTGTACCACGTAATGACTG
>JALVEG010000384.1 GCA_027031145.1 Saprospiraceae bacterium
AGAGCTGTTGCCGCAGAGGGATTATGTAAAATAGATTCTATTCATTATGCAGCTTTGTCATCATCTCCTTATGATGGTTATTATTCTAATGTTAATATTATTGTCAGTATAGTAAATATAAAAACCGGTAAAGTAAAAAATATAGAAATAAAAAAAGACTCTACAAATGATATTCCAGAGTTTATAAAATGGACAGGTGAAAAATTGTTGATGAGTGCGCTTAGTGATGTAACATATTGGGATACGGAATTACAAAAATATATATCTGATTATACGGTTTCCATGTTTGAAATAGATACTTCAGGCACATGGAAAGAAGCATATTCAACAAAAGATACAACAGAAGCTAATATAAAAAAATTATTAATTAATAAAGATAAAGAATATATATGTACATCATTCAGGATAAAGTATCATACTTATGAAAATGAGAGGAAGTTCAGATGGCATTTCAATGTATTCAAATTGGACAGCAATTACAATAGAATATGGGAAAAACCGTGGGGAATGGATTATGATTTTAATTATTATTTTGGGCAGGCAGGAATATTGGAAGCAGAAGACAAGGATGGATATATATTGTGTGGATACCAACCCAATTTTCCATATACAAAACAGGGTTATGGAGTTTGGAATCTGTCGCAGGAGACTGTAGATTCTATGAAAGAAGCAGGTACAATACCTATGACTATCGGGGTACTTCAGAAGATCAATGAAGATGGAGACAGTATTTGGTTGCGTACATATAGCTATGTCAATGATACCAGTCTGAATTTTGTTGATCACAGGCTTAAGTCCATAATTCATTCTCCTGATGGTGGATATATTATGTATGGACATATATTACACACCCCCCGTCCCGGAATAGATACTGCCAATCAATATCCCGGTTGGCTTCTGAAAGTTGATAAATACGGCTGCCTTATTCCCGGATGTCAGGATACCACGGATACTACATCTGCAGTCGATATAATAACTGACATAGATATAATGCTATATCCCAATCCTGCATCGGATAAATTGTATATATATCAATCCAATAGCGGAGATACACACTATACCATCACGGATATATCAGGACATACCATCCAAAAATGGAGTGGCAACTTACCAAATCATACATATATCCTTGATGTAGGCAGATACAAACCTGGAGTGTATATCTTGACGGTGGATAGAGAGGGGAAGAGGCGAGCGGAGAAGTTTGTGGTGGAGAGATAGGGCGAATGTGCGAGCGGGCGATGAGGCGAATGGGCGATGATGCGATAAGGCGAGTGGGCGATTGGGAGACGGAGAGACTGAGGGACTGAGAGAGGAAGAGATGAGAGGGGAGTGGTGAGTGATGAGTTTTGAAGTTTGGAGGTTTGGATGATGGAATGTTGTTTTTTTTGTTCGTCATTCCGTGTTTTGTGTTTTGAGGTGGGAGGTTTGGACTGTCAAATTTATTTGACAGATATTTGGTAGTTTAAAAAGCACCAGTGCTCTGCGTAAGAAATAAATACCCTTAGCAACCGAAGCTATTTTTCTCTGTATCGAGGAGCTCAAACAGGAGTTATGCCGTAGCATAATGACCGTTTGAGCAACGAAGAGTCAGAGGAAAAGAGCGAGGTTATATGGGCAGTTATTTTATACGCAGAACACTAGAGGGGCGACATTATGGTAGAACCGATTAAGCGCAACCCCATAGTCATTTTGGCGGTATTTTTGTGGCGATAGCAAACAAAAATGGTGGCAAAGTAAATGATTTAATGGAGATTGAGGGAGAATAGAATTTTTCTTTTTTTGTTCCTTCTCCCTTCAGGGATCTTTCGTTATGACACATCTTTTAGCAAAAAAAATTAAGATTTATCATAACGAAACCTATTTTTATATTTTGGTTAAAGGTTGTCTATTTAGTAACTACGCAAGTTAAATATATGATACAAATAAAGTGAAATACGTCAAAACCCCATATTTGTAAGATAGTGTTCTCATAACTTTTTATTTAGAACCCACCTCAATCCTCCCTTACAAGGGAGGAAGCTGCAACCCGCAAAAGCTCCACTTCTTTTCCATAAAAAATACCATTCAGGTTAAAAACAAGATATACCGGTTGTAGCTTTTTCCATCGATTTAGCACAACCACTTCTCCCTTCCCTCGCTGAGGGAAGGGTCGGGGATGGGTGCTAAAAAAGGAATCAATTTTCTCATTAGAAAACTTTCGTTATTACATTTATTAAAAGATGTGTCATAACGCAAGCTTCAGGGATGGGGCAAAAAGGAACAAAAAAAGAAAAATGGATAGGCTTCATACGATTGCGAATCGCCTTCGCCAAGATCTTCGCCATGCGCCTATGCTGAGGTCTTCGCCAGAGGCTACGACCACCGGCGAAAGCTTCGGGTATCTGCGCTAAAGCTTTAGCGGCAGCGCACGATTGCGAATCGCCTTCGCCAAGGCTTCGGGTATCTGCGCTAAAGCTTTAGCGGCAGCGTACGATTGCGAATCGCCTTCGCCAAGGCTTCGGGTATCT
>JALVEG010000385.1 GCA_027031145.1 Saprospiraceae bacterium
CAAGATGGTGGAGTGCCGCCAAATGTGTATGAATTTGGATTTTGGGAAAACTTAAATCCAGATTCAAGAGCTTGGCAAACATATTTCACAAAAATAGATCCTACAATACAAAACTATGAAGAATTTGCAGATTATAAGGTTAAAAGTATTCCATTTGAACTTTTGATGAATGCTCCTCAAACTCAATTATTATTTAATAGTTTAGAATTACAAAACTATCCTCAAATAAAATCGGGATCTTTTTATGCAAAGGTAACTGTAAAAAACATTAATACAGAATCAAATCAATCTGAAAAAGGATACAAAATATATTACTACCAACCATCAATTTCAGGTTTTTTTTTAAGTAAACTGCTTAAAAAAATGGAATATTATAATAATTCAGATATTAAAATAAAAGAAGAAAACTTTAAATATCAAATAATTAATGAAGGTTTTATTAATACTTATACATTTAACAATTTTCATACCATCAATGCATATAAATTTATACTGGAAAACTATCCTATTTTTAAAATGAAAAATGTTTTAAAAAATTCTGAAATATATGCTTATACGAATGTTGGAGAACTTTTATTTCATAAAAAAAATGAATTTATTTATCTAAATGAAGGCTTAGAAAATGTTGATTTCAATAAAATAAAATCTTCAATACAATTTTTTAATGATTATGAATCTAAAAAAATAATAAACAAGTATATGACAGAATATCCATATTTTTCCTCAAACCCAAATAGACAAAATTATCAATATTTAGTAGAAACAATAAATCCAGTAATAGAAAAAAGTACTTGGATAAAATCTGATAATAATTGGAATCTGATATCAGCTAAAATAAAAGAATATTTACCAGATAATGTCAGAGGAAAAATAAAAAGCATACGCCAAGTTACTGGGAATGAAAGTACAGGTAAAAAGTATACTGAAACTAGTTATATTCCTTCATACTATGATGATTTAGAAAACCTAATTTCCTTAGAAAATAATCATATCTTATACATGTATAATAATAATGGTGAAGTGATTAAAGAAACAAATATATTTACAGGTGTTAGTACCTCATATCAACGTTCTAATGAATATGGTGGTTTATATATAGATGCAATTTTAAGCACTTCAAATTCACAATTAATGACTGTCTCAAATCAACCTGTTTTTTTACGAAAGAGTTTTGAAAATAAAAATGAAGACAATGTAATTAAATTTTCTAAAGCCTTTTCAGGGCATTATGTATATAATGGTAATTCCATTTCACTTGGTAATTTTCCAATTGATTATTCTATTTCTTTTTGGGCTTATGTCAATAACAAATGGAAATACTTTAGTTCAAACCACGATGGAGGTAATGTAGTTATTACGAAACCTGCTGGAGCATTGTATATAGATGAAGTTAGAATTCAACCAAAAAATTCAACAATGGAAACTTTTACTTTTAACCCTTTAGTAGGGAAGACAAGTAGTTTAAACCATCGTGGAGAAGGTGACAGAATAGAATATGATGTTTTTAATAGACCTCTATTTTTATTTGATAAAAATCATAAAATGTTAAAAGAGTTTCGGTACAATACAATACAAAATTAAACCTTTATGAAAAATTTTTTTATTATAGTTCTTATAATTTTTACTTTTGAAAATGGCTTCAGTCGAACTTTTACTGAAATATTGCAAGAGGTTGATTATGTTACACAAATGAATCCTGTTTCAAGAAAACAATATTTAGAATCAGGTAATTATAATTATGTAGATTGGACTTTTGTTGAAGATACTGATGCTTGGGTTATTACTACTTCTTATTTTGACGGTTCTGGTTCCTTTACTTTTCAAGGTAATAACTATTATCATGGTAGTTTAAGTACTATGTGTTTTTTATTCAAAAGGTATCATAAAGACAATGATTTAGATTATTTTAGTAATGAAAATGAATATATATACATTAAAGAAATCCAACATTCGTTTTACCACTGTAATCCATATGTTCCTAATTGTACACGTAGATGGTATCTCAGTTATCTATTTGAACAAAATCAAACTATTAATGAAACAAATCTTGAAGGAGATGGCGGTAGTATCATCTACGAAAGTGAATACATTTACAATGGTTTTAAATGGATTAGCCTTCATAGATTGTATCCTGATGAAATAACTGGTTCTTTTTCATTACAAATGCTATCCATAAATACTTTATTTGATTGTTATGAAAACAGTTATAACTTACCTTTGATAAGAAAAGAATGGTTGGATTCTGATAATGATGGATATGGTAATCAATTGACTTCTAGTAGAGTCAGACCAAGTAGTTGTGATTTCACACAAGGATGGGTTAATAATTATAATGATTGTAATGATTCTGATTCAACAATAATTAATCCAGTTGCTTGGTATAGAGATTCGGATGATGATGGATATGGAAATATAAATGATCAAGTATTTTCTTGTCATCAGCCTTTTGGATATGTGAGAAATAATGATGATTGTGATGATGCAAATTTTATTTTCAATGTAATAG